>JANNFJ010001332.1:0-5161 GCA_031379725.1 Calothrix sp. OTE_75_metabat_31 | reverse complement strand
CGAGCATCTTGCTCGCGTATCATATTAAAGCGAGCAAGATGCTCGCACTACCAAATCTTTTTAAACCCCTCAGAACTAATGACACGAACCACTAGTGGTTTTTGTCATTATTTTTGATGGGTTATAGGCTTTTCGAGAGGTCTAGAATCCAGGTTTCGCAGGAGTTACCCGGATTCTTTGAACCCATCAGAATTAATGACACAGACTATTAGCAGCCCCAGAGTGGGGTTTAAATTACACATTTTAATTAATCACGTGTTGTTACAAATACTGATATTTTTAGTTGCTAAGTAATATTAACTACTAGTGATATTTAAGCTGCGATTCTCATATTTACACTGTTGGTATTGCGTGGCTCAATCAAGGTTTTACCTGTATTTTTTTATATTTTTTATAACAGTTTTACGACTGGCGGCAATAACTTTAAAATCAAAATTTGTGTTAGAAAGTTTACTATGTATTTATGACTAACGCCTATTGCAGGAAATAAATTTACCGAAATTGGCTCTCAAGCTTCTACTAAGGTTATTACGTCCAAGTGGATAGCCGAGTGGATAGTTTTATTTCTCCGATCGGACACTATCTGCGTCAAAGGTAATTTCAGCCGTCAGGTAGTGTTTTCTACAAGTATTTTAAAGAGAGACTACAATAAAGCTTGCAAGTCCAGTTCAGCAAGGCATAAGCCTAAAAACGTACTACATATTCAGGTGAGAGTGCGTGCAGATAATGCTACTCAACTTTACCCCATGCAGTGACTTAGTTCCGGGATAGATCGGCATTCTCTAAAAAAGCTTGATAATATCACGGAATATTGCGAGTCCTGTTCAGGCTTTATAATCTCGCCGGTTGACGACTTGAGAGGATTTTTAATGACCAATTATATAGAAATCTCTGGATATCCTGGCAAATCAAATAAAACAGTAGCAAAGCAAGGACGTTGGCCAATTTACTTGCTTTTAGGTCTTGCTACTAACGTAGCCTTTTGGGCTTCTGCGTTAGTTTACTTAAAAATTACACCACCAATCTATACCAGTTCCTTAGCGATTAATTTACCGGGAGCGAGTTCAAACGCCAATATTAGTCTACCCGGCATTGGTCAGGCTTCCTATGAAAATTCATCCCCTTACTCTTCAAGTTCTTCTCAAGACCCAAGAGAAAATTATAAATTTATTGCTGCAAGCGAACCTGTATTAAAAGCAGCAGCAGGCCGACTGAATATGTCTTTAGGAGAGTTTGGTAGCCCGCGAATTAAGGTATTGGATAACACTAGTATCATGACGGTTGAATTCAAAGGTACAAGTTCCGATCAAGCCCAGAATAAATCCTTAGCTTTTTACAAAGCTCTTGAAATAAGACTTAATGAACTCAGAAATGAAGAAGCTATTCGACGAGACGTAGGTTTCCAAACAGGTCTTAACTCCTCACGAGAAAAATTGCAAAGCGCTCAAAAAAGTCTTTCTGATTATAAAGCGCGTTCAGGTTTGAACTCTGGCGATCAAATTAAGGATCTAACAACAAATATCGAACTACTGCGTAGACAACGAGCCGAAATAATAGCTCAACAGCAACAAGCAAGTAATCGCTTAAAACAATTGTCGGCTAATTTAAAACTATCTGCACCCCAAGCTAAGGATGCTTTTACCCTGCAAACAGACCAGATATTTCAGCAAAACTTAAAAAATTATAGTGAAGCTAGCGCTGCTTTGGTTGTTTTTGAATCTAAATTTTTACCAGACCATCCTACAGTCGCTGCAGAGAGAGCCAAGCGAGATGCTACTCAAGAAGCCTTGCTACTGCGAGGTCAGTTTCTTTTGGGACGATCGGTTAGTTTGGCAGCTCTAAAACAATTAAATCTTAATAGTACTAATGCTCGCTCATCTCAAGAAACTCTTGTCGAACTAGTAATTACTATTCAAGCAGACCAAAAAGGACTTACGGCTCAAGCTCAGGCAATAAACGAACAAATTAATCTCCTTGAGAATAGGCTTAAAATGCTAGCACTCCAAGAGTCTAACTTAGATGGCTTTAAACGAGATATGCAAGTTGCGGAGGCAGTATTTTCCAGTACTTTGACTAGATTAGATATTGGTAAATCAAATATTTTTGGTTCTTATCCACTTATTCAAGTTATCGCAAAACCTAGTTTACCTGATAGTCCGACTTCGCCAAAAAAATCATATATTTATCTTGGTGCGGGTTTCGGCTCTGTGTTTTCAACTGTCGGTTTAATATTACTATGGTTGCGCGATCGCCGGAGTTTAAAGCCAAGGGCGTAACGCAAACGTAAAACTTTAAAACGAAAAAATTGTACGAGACTTAACGCTTTGACTATTCAGATGAAACCTCAAAACTTTGAAGAAAAAGTACTTTGGTATTCCCTGATAGGAACCTACGTTTTTTACTTACTGGGAGCGCAGTACATCTTAATATCTGTAATTGCGTGGTTACTAACACTGTACTTGTGCAAAAAACTTTGGAATCAAACAGAATATACGCCAATTGAAGAGAAAATAACGATTCCTTTTTCAATATGGGTATGGATTATTTCGATGTTAGTCATGGAAGTTGCTTTAATTATTGCTCATATTGAGTTTGATTTAGGAGTGGCAAAGATAATAACCTCGTCAATTAATTGGGCTAGAACATGGGTTTATTTGGCATTATTTCCGCTAATTGGTTGCTTGAATATACGACCCCAATTGATTTATAGAGGTATCTGTATAATCTGCTTACAAAGTTTAATTTTTATTCCAATTTGCTATTTAGCATTTATATTACATATACCGCCGAATTTATATACTTCTCCATTACATTTGCTTGGGGGTAATGACGTAACACTTTATAATGTAGTACTTTATGGATTTGAAAAAGACACTAATGAAAATCGCTTACAATTATTTGCGCCTTGGCCTCCGGCTTTGGGAATGGTAGGCGTTATATATTTCTTCCTTGCATGTCAAGAGTCTCACAAAAAGTGGCGCTTGATTGGCATAATTGGTTCTATAGCCACAATCTTAGTACCATTTTCACGGTTAGCCATACTATGTCTTGCTACTATTCCAGTCATAACTTGGTTTTTGGTGAACTTTGCTCGACCTAATATACAAATTACAACAGGGGTCGTCAGTTTCCTTGCCAGCATTTTTGCTCCCGTAATATTCAATTTTTTTGAAGCATTCAAAGACCAGTTTTCTAACGCTCGACCCAATTCTTCACGAATTAGAGCAATTTTGGGACGCATAGCCTTAGAGCGTTGGCATGAAGCCCCTGTATGGGGTCATGGAATTATTGAGCCGAAGGGGCCTAAAATTGTGGTTTTTATGCCGATTGGAACTCACCACACCTGGTTTGGTATTCTTTTTGAGAAAGGACTAGTAGGTTTAATTGCATTGGCATTTCCCTTTATATTCAGCTTTATATACTTACTTTCCCAAGCTTATAAAAGTACAACTGCAAAAACAGCATTAAGTATATTTTTAGTTATATTTCTCTTTACTTTTGGTGAAAAAATAGAAGGTATTGCCTATCTTTATTGGCCTGGTCTGGTACTTATAGGAATTGCATTTAGAGAAAAAATAAATGGTAATTTTCATGAAAACGAAATTGGATATTAAATGGTATTTAAAAATGCATGAAATTAAAGGAACCACAGAGACGCTGAGGACACAGAGATAAGAGGTTTGGGAGATATTTTGCGTAAGTCCTAGTCAATCTAAATTCAAATATCTAAAAATACAGTATTTTCCCAATTAAGACTTTATTACTTAAAGAATTAAATGTTAATTAATCAGCTTAAACAAAAATTTTCCAGTCAATTCATTCGCAATGTTGGTTGGTTGGGAGGGGCGGAGTTAGCAAATCGAATCTTCCGCTTGGGAACAACAGTTACTTTGGCTCGCTTATTAAGCCCTTATGACTATGGGTTGGTCGCTATTGTTTTGACTACCTATGAATTTACGACTGTTTTTACCTTAAGAGCCGGAATTGGATCTAAGATTATTCAAGCTGATGAACAAAATTTGAAAATCGTCTGTCAGACATCGTACTGGCTTAATTGGATTTTGTGTATAGCACTTTTTATTATCCAATGTGCTGTGGCATTTCCAGTTGCTTGGTTTTATCACAATAATCAAGTTATCTTGCCAATTTGTGTTATGTCATTAGTTTATTTAATGTTACCGATTTTTGCTGTTCAGTCGGCATTAATTCAGCGAGAAAACCGTCTAAAGATTCTCGCGTTATGTAATGCTATTCAGTCATTTTTAAGTAATATCTTTACTGTAATTTTTGCTTTATTGGGGATGAAAATGTGGGCTGTAGTTCTACCTATTGTCTTGACGACTCCAGTATGGATTGTAATCAATTATAAAAATCATTCTTGGCGACCTAGCGTATATTCTACACTTGAGCAATGGCAGGAAATTGTCAGGTTTGCCAAAAATATTCTCGGCGTGGAGTTACTAAATAAGGTTAGGGGTAATCTTGATTACTTACTAGTTGGACGTTTCTTGGGCGTTGATGCTTTAGGAATATACTATTTCGCTTTCAATGCTGGATTGGGAATTAGTATGAATGCAATTAATGCACTCACTTGGTCTTTGTATCCGCATCTTTGTGCCGCTCGTGAAAACTTTCAGCAGTTGAAAGAGCGTTATTTTAGTAGCCTAAAAACGGTTGCTTTAATTGTACTTCCACTTGTTTTTCTTCAGTCGAGTTTAGCTCCGTTTTATGTGCCAATTGTTTTTGGGCAAAAGTGGGTTGTAGCAATTCCCATATTGATACTGATTTGTCTTTCTGCTATACCGCGTCCATTTGGTGATGCCGCTTCTATGTTACTCAATTCTGTAGATAAAAGTCATATTAATCTCTACTGGAACCTAATTTTTACTGTGATTTTTGCAATTTCATTGCTAGTTGCTGTGAAGTGGGGAATTTTATGGGTAGCCGCAACAGTACTAATTACTCATGTTATAGCAATACCTATTTTCACCGTCTGGGCTAGTAGATACGTCCTGAATAAGCCCGTACAAAAGACTATTGGCTAAGGGCTAGACCCGGTAACGAAACTAGAAAACTAAATTATACTGCGAACGGGTAAAATCTAGACTTTTGTCATGCTGACGAAGGAAGCATCTTTATGCTTTTGGGTTAATTGAAAAGT
>JANNFJ010000284.1:0-2852 GCA_031379725.1 Calothrix sp. OTE_75_metabat_31 | reverse complement strand
TTGCCCCATTTGCCTTTGCAGATGCGATATTGATGAAACCCACCAAACAGTCTCTTGGAAAAAGCGATATTTTCTCTATTAAGGCCCCTAAAAAGTCTGGGAAATATAAATTATTCAAAAGCGGGATACTTACTTTTTCGAGCAAGAAGCTGGGCGGCAATCTTGTAACTGGCGGAGCTTTTTCCTCTGATGGAAAAAAGGCTGTGATACGCACTTATAGCGATATTTTTGAGTATACGATTAACAATGGCGTTGACAGATGGTTCATGGGTCAGCCACTAATCTGGTCTGCTCCAGCAGAAAATCAAGGGGAGGCAATAGCTTATCGAAATGGCAGTTCTGCGCTTATAACCAGCAGCGAAGGTCTCCCTTGCCCAATCAACCATCAAGAAAAAAACTGAAGATTATTGAACCTAGATTAGTGTTTTCACTATTAAAATTAACAGGTTTGGTGAGCTTAAATCTATGGAAATTAGGACATTGTCCCGATAACTATTACAGTATACGTTTGTGCAGTGTTTTTTGACTAAGGGTTGACTTTCAGTGCGTCAGGCGGGTACAAACAATAAATCTATTGCAGATAAGGAGGTTAGCTGAATGTTTCTGCGAAACATAACTGCTGTCATTCTTGGTGCGATCGTAGCATTCCAATTTGGAGTTGCACGACAAACTGAGCAAGACAAAAATGAGATAATCGAGGCGAAAGTCGTCTCAACAAAATTGCCTTCCCAGGTGATCTATCAGTTTGATAGAGGGGTGGGGAAGGGACGAATCGTGAAGGCTCAACAGGGCAAAGACGGATTCGTTAAGGAAACTTTTGAAATGAAGACCGACGGTAAAGGTCGAGTAATATCAAAGATTCTTTTAGGTACTGAACGGGTCGAAGCCGTCAATACAATTTATAGTATGGGGCGAATGGGGCACGAAACAAGTCGTAGTTCTTTTAGCCGTGGCAAAGTAATGACGGTTAATTCAACTGCTTACGAACCCTCCGCTGGCCGTGGCAAAAGCGCAACTTTTAAGACCGCAACCGGATTAATAGCTAAGTATGGCGTAATTGCAGTTGATCGTAGGATCATTCCTTTGAATACATATGTGTATGTAGAAGGTTATGGGTTTGCAATTGCTGCTGATACGGGTGGTGCCATTAAAGGAAAAATCATTGATGTCTGTTTCAACACTCGGGCTGAGTGTATGAAATGGGGACGTCGAAAAGTCCAAATACACATTCTCGGCCGCTGATTTGAGCGAACTAGATAAATTAAGACCGTTGCTCGAGCGACATGGCCTTCGGCCAGATAAATCGCTCGGGCAACATTATTTGGTCTCTTTAAAAGTTATAGAATCAATTGTTAGAAGTGTTCCTGAGGGAATGTCAGTTATCGAAGTTGGCCCTGGACCTGGTGTGCTTTCACAACCCTTATTTGAGCGTGGTAACCCAATGCGTGCGTTCGAAATTGACGCGATTTCTATTTCAGTTTTGCGTGATAGAATTCCCGATTTAGAGGTCGTTCATCATGATGTATTGAAAGCCGATTTTGAGTCTCTTGTTAAAGAAATTCCTGGGGAAAAGTGGTTAGTTAGTAATATGCCTTACAACATAACGGGTCCACTTCTAACTTTATTTACTAAGAATCGGCACCTTTTTGCTGGGCAGACGCTAATGATGCAAAAGGAGGTAGCCCAGAAAATTCTAGCTAAAGCTGGCGATCGAGTAATGGGTAGTATCAGCATCTATCTGCAGTCTAGATTTAAGATAAAGCACTTGTTAAATGCCCCTCCAGGAGCCTTTTATCCCCCACCACGTGTTGATAGCGAAGTGTTAGTATTAGAAACTGATAATCAATTTTTAGAGAGTTCAGAGGAGGTTTGGTTTGAGAAATTTGTAAGGTCAGGCTTTATTCAACCACGAAAAACTTTGGCAAATAATCTTGGGACTTTGCTAGCTAAATCTGAGGCAATTGAACTCATTGCTGGTGCTGGCTTAGCAGCAAATATTCGCCCTCATCAGGTTGAATTGGAGCAATGGTTGCAACTCTCAAGAAACTGTAGCCGTTCTTAACTGATGAAACTCGAAGATCAGATTAAAGAATGGGGGTTAGAGCTAAACTTCGATCAGGTCGGAATAGCTAAGATCACAAGTAACTTGCCTGGACACAATTTTTTGACTAAATGGGTCGAAGCAGGATTTCATAGTGGAATGGGCTACATGGAAAAGCATCTGGGGGCAAGAGGGAATCCAGAAATGATTTTGGCAGGAGCTAAGAGTATCGTCGTTTTTGCTGCTTCCTATGCGCAAACACCCCCAATTGAAGAAGGGAAAATTAAGGTCGCCCGATATGCTCTCAATCGTGATTATCACAGCGTATTGCGAAAAAAGTTAAAGAAAATAGTATTAAACCTATCTATTTCATTGCCCGATGAGCAGTTTAGGATTTGCGTAGATTCAGCCCCGATATTAGAAAGAGAGTACGCGCAATTAGCTGGGATCGGCTGGCCTGGCAAAAATACCATGCTAATCAACTCCAAACGTGGGAGTTATTTCTTAATCAGTAGTATTTTGACAACTGTAGACCTATTGCCAGACGAATCAGCAATCGGCGGTTGTGGCACTTGTCGCGCTTGCATAGATGCTTGTCCAACTGATGCAATCATCCCGTTTCAAGGACGCTGGGCGGTTGATTCAAACCTTTGTATTAGCTACCAAACAATCGAAAACAAGGGAGAAATTCCTTCGGAAATTGCATCGCGGATGGATGGATGGACGTTCGGCTGCGATATTTGCCAAGAGGTTTGTCCGTTCAACCAACCAAGGATGAGCCAACCCTTGCGGGCGCAGACAACGGTCGAAC
>JANNFJ010000276.1:0-3146 GCA_031379725.1 Calothrix sp. OTE_75_metabat_31 | reverse complement strand
ATTGAATTATTGAATTTCAAAAAAAATGGACAAAATAAAGGGCATCTCTTTCGAGATACCCGTCATGCAGGCAACCCAAAAGGGCTACCTACACCTTCCCAACAATCAGCAACAGTGATTAATTCATCATTAATCACACTCACATTGTTAAACGTGATATTAGTAATATAATTAACGTTTACGAAAACAAGCTTCAGTGTATGCACTGAAAATGGCTTAGTTTGACTTTCAGGGTTATTAGTGCTGGATATCGTTAATTGTAAGCTTGTCGTTGGGGTTAGAATCCGGGTTTTTCCGAAAAACCCGGATTCTAGTCCTCACAACTTCTCACTTATTACAGCAAATTGCAGCTTTATAAAACATAGTATATCAGGCTGAAATCAAGAGGGCGCAATGCCTTGCGCCCCTACGGCGTGGTTTAATTCCCAGCAAAAATGCTGTAAGGATAAGGACAGGCGTTGTTGCCTATCCTACGGGTCTATAAATTTACCCTGATGGTTGTAACGATGTATTACCCCAGAAACTGTACCTAACAATAACCAGGAAAGGATATTTAAGCGGAAATCGAAGAGGCTAACATCAACGGTATTAAAAAGTACCCAAGCCACAATTACTAGTAAATAGCTAAAAAAGATTAATTTATCTTCTTTACTCAAGCTTTTTGACTTTTGTAGAAGCCGCAAACCTGCAAACAAAATCCACAGTATTAACCCAATAAATAAAAGCGTATTTGGGATTCCGATTTCTGCCGATAGCATCAAAAAGAAATTGTGAGGATGTCCCAACCATACGTGCATTTTTTCTTGATATAGAGGAGTAAAATTTCGTAAACCCCAACCCGTCCAGGGTCGTTGCTGTGCCATCGACCAAGCGAATTCCCATTGAGTTTTTCGCATTAGTGCAACAGGTCGGTCGGGGTACATTTGGTCGTTCAACCTTGCCCAAAAGAAACTAGGAATAATTTTACGAAACAATTGGGCGATTGGTGCGGGTGCGAAGGCGGCTAAGATAACGCTAGTGGCAATAGTCGCTACACCAGCCATGATAATTCGCCAACCTTGGTAGATAGCATAAGCAATGCAAGCAAAAATTGCGATCGCCCAAGCATTGCGTGAGTTAGTCAAAATCAGCGCAGTAAAGTTGAGAATAACTGCGACTGTGAGGAAAGGTAGGGAGTAGGTAGGGGCGGGGTTCCCCCGCCCTTTATTGAGTAGGGAGTAGGGAGTTATTGAGGTGGGGGAAGCAAAGAATATTTCTTTCCCCTTCCCCCTTTCCCATTGTTCTAACCATAAACCGCAGGCAAGAATGAAAACAATTACTAAATAGCCTGCAAGGATGTTGGCATACATAAATACCGAAGCCATCCGACCTACAGGATTTCCATTGAGTGCTAAATTCCAACCAAATATATTTGGCCAGATTTGGGGTGTTATCCAATTTAAAAACATTTGCCCCAAACCAATTATTGACACTGGAATGGAAGTAATTACTAATATCCAAGCAAATTGACGTAATTGTGGTGGTGTCTGAATCAACACATCAAAAGCGCAAAATAATAAAACAAAAGGTAAAAAATTAAATATGCCTTCTGTAGCCGGCATTTTATCAGATGCCAATGCTGTTGTTATAATCAGCAATAAGCTAAAAATGGCAAATCCCCAGTTGCGGGGGCGACGGATAATAATACGATATTTAAAAGCCCAAGTTATCAGTAATGCCAAACCAAGGCTAACTGCACCTAAAGCAGGCATTAAGGGCAAAATCAGCGTGCCAACTTGCGCGATATTCCAAGGTAATTGTAACTTTGGGTCAGGATGGTGCAAACCGGGGAGTTTGGATTTAGTCATTTGTGAAAAAGTTAGTTGTCAGTTGTCAAAAGTCAGTTGTTAAGAGTCAGTTGTTAAGAGTCAGTTGTCAATTGTTAAGAGTCAGTTGTTGAGAGTCAGTTGCTTATGAAAGACCAATAACAAGTAACCAATGACAAATAACTAATGACAAATAACCAATGACAAATGACAAATAACCAATGACTACTAACTAAAATGACTAACGGCTAATAAGTCAAGCTGGTTCCCAACATTCTTCGCCACGGGTGAGACGAATTTGCGCTAAAGCAAAAATTGTTGGGATGATGCGACCGTAATTGGTTGCGATCGCCCGCCAGCCCAAATCAGCTAAAAACCAACTCCACATCATCGGCCCCACAAAGGCAAATACAGTCCGAACCGCACTGTAACGCGCTGCATTTGCAGCCATCCCTTGTTGCGCCATTTGCACAGCCACGTAACTTTGAAATTGTTCAGCTGCCACTATTCCTGTTTTAGTAGCGGTTTGACGTGCCATTTGGTAGGCTGCAAAGTGCATAGCAAACTGCCGAGCAATTTGCTTGAGTACAAGCGGCTGAAGTACCGAAGTTACAGCCACGGCGCTACCACCTTTAAATAGCAATCCCAAGGGGTCGCCTTGTAACATCAAAGGTAACGGTTCGGTCGATGATAACGAAGATTTTGCTAACTGGATTTGTACTCGCTGAGTTAACTTACGTTTCTCTGCGACGGGCAATTTTTTCCAGACTCGCCCCAACAGGTGCAAAAATACTTCAGCTTCTAAGTCAACCGTAGTCAAATTGGCTGAATAAGGTATTTTTAAATACTTACAAACTTGAATTAAAGCTTGTCGGTAAGTAACCTGATTTGTGCGTCCCCGCAATACTGTAATTCCATCGGCAGCCAAATATCGAAAGCGTTCTTCAAGCGCATCAAGCCATACCTGATGGTTTCGGCTTTGTACTTCGATTGGCTCAGGTGTATGAAGGTAATCCAGGGGATTGAACTTGCGACTAAACAGAATCGCCGTTAAATCCTGCAATTCTTCTTCTGTCGCAAGTTCGAGTGCCGCCCTTAGTTCATCCAATTTCCTATCCTCCACAACCAAGGCTATTGTTTGTTCTTTATTCTACTATTAGCTTTTAGTACACATTAGTATTTATTAATCCATTGTCATTTGTCTTTGGTCAATGGTCATTTGTTTTTGGTCAGTGGTTATTTGTCCTTGGTCAGTGGTCAGTAGTTATTTGTCCTTGGTCAGTGGTCAGTAGTTATTTGTCCTTGGTCAGTGGTCAGTAGTTATTTGTCCTTGGTCAGTGG
>JANNFJ010000238.1:0-19537 GCA_031379725.1 Calothrix sp. OTE_75_metabat_31 | reverse complement strand
ACCAATCAGCAGTAGTCAACGCCCAAGCAAGTTTGCGCGACGCTTTGGCGTTGGAACGTGCAGGTGTAGGGACTCGATTCGATGTATTGCGATTTCAAGTTAATTTGGCAAATTCGCAACAAAACCTCACAAATTCGATTTCACAGCAGCGTATTGCTCAACGGCAGTTAGCGGCAACATTGAGCATAACGCAATCGGTAAATTTAATTGCCGCAGACCCGGTACGACTCGCGGGTTTGTGGAACCAGAGTCTCGAAGATAGCATTGTTCAGGCATTGCAAAACCGCCCGGAATTGCAACAGCAACTGGCACAACGCAATATTGGCGAACAACAACGACGAGCAGCGTTGTCACAATTGGGACCCCAAGTGAACTTGGTTGCTACTTACGATTTACTCGACCAGTACAACGATGGCATTCCTGTCACCGATGGTTATTCAGTTGGAGTACAAGCAAGTCTTAACTTATATGAGGGGGGGGCTGCAAGGGCACAAGCTGCTCAAGCGCGGGCAAATATTGCGATCGCTGAAAATGCTTTTGCCAACCAACGCAACCAAGTCCGCTTTGAAGTCGAACAAGCCTATTCGCAGCTGCAATCTAATTTGGAGAACGTCCAAACTGCCAATACTGCCTTAGAACAGGCACGCGAAGCTCTACGATTAGCGCGGTTGCGTTTCCAAGCCGGTGTCGGCACTCAAACCGATGTAATTTCCGCCGAAAACGATTTAACGTCATCAGAAGGTAATCGAATTCAGGCGATTTTGAACTACAACCGCGCTTTAGCTGCCATACAACGCGCAGTAACTATCCGGGGAACCCGCTAGAAATACGGCAAAAAGTAAATGAATGATCAATAAAGTATGTAAATGATATTTACATACTTTATTTTTTTAAGTACGATAAGGGATGTAAAAGTTAAAAATAATACAAGTATTTGATGGCTACTAAAATAAGCGATTTAACAGAAACCCGGTTTCTTAAAGAAACCGGGTTTCTACACTCCTAGACTGTCTTGAAGCAAAAAATATTGACAGTAAACTAAATTTTAGTAGGTTTTAAAATGCATTTTGTCTAAGTGTAATTACTATAGCAGTCTTAGTATTGGCTAAATAAAATACGTTTAGTTAGATTATGAATATTCGTACATTGCCGCATGGGTTAAGTACGAATTTTGAAGCGTGAAAAGCTATAGGAGAATTGACATGACAATTAGTTTCGACCGTTACAGCGATAATGTAAATTTAAGTCAAAAAAATAATCCAAAATTTAGGATAGGTGCATATCGACGCGACCCTGTAGATGAGAGCGATAAAAAATATAGTGCAGGTCGTTATCAAGCCGGAGAATTGCCACCGAAAGTAGATTTGCGGTTACACCTAACCCCAGTGGAACACCAGGGTGAAATCGGTAGTTGTACAGCTAATGCAATGGCAGGAGCATATGAATACCTAGCAAAGCGTAAATTTGGTCATGCCGAAGATGTTAGCCGCTTGTTTATTTACTACAATGCCCGTGAATTAGATGGCTGCACCGACAAAGACGAGGGAACTTACTTACGCAACTGTATCAAAGTACTGCGAGAATACGGAGCTTGCAGCGAAAAAGTTTGGTCTTACGACAAGCGCCGATTATTTGAACAACCCCACGAGGAAGCATACACAGAAGCTATCAACTTTTTAATCGAAGATGCACAACGTATCAATGTCGATTTATACGCAATGCGTCACTGCCTAGCCGAAGGTTATCCTTTTGCCTTTGGGTTGGACTTATTCGAGTCATTCGACAAAGCCGAAACCAACGGTCGCGTACCAATGCCAAACCCCGACAGCGAAGAAGGCGAAGGTGGACACGCAATGCTTTGTGTGGGATATTCCGACCAAGATCGAATGTTTCTAGTTCGTAACTCCTGGGGTAGCGAGTGGGGCGACCAAGGATACTGCTATATCCCCTACGACTACATGAGCAATCCCTCACTAAATGGCGACTGCTGGACAATTCGTAGCGTCACGGATGCCGATTACAGCGAGGATGTTTGGTTTGATATCGGTTCGTTTTTTGGTGACGAAATTTTTAATGTAGTAGCACGCTCATTGGAACAGCATTATAGCGAAGACGAGGAAGAGTACGAAGAAGAGGAAGACGCAAACGGGGACGACGAGATAGAAGACGAGGAAGACGGGGAAGACGAGGAGGAAGAGGAAGACGAGGAAGACGAGGAATAAATCTTCTGCCTTTGAAATTATATAAGGGCACAACAATATATAAGAGTATTCCAATTAAAAAAATATCGTTTATGGGAATCTTGTAGGATAGGCGTCCCGCCTGTCATATAAATACACAAAGACAGGCGAGACGCCTATCCTACGGATCATTTATTTCTTGGATTACTCTAAATAAGGGCACAACAATGTTGTGCCCCTACGGAAAATTTTGATATTTTATTCTTCCTACCCCTTCCCTTTTGCCCCTCATATTCATATTTATTTAAAGATTTGTTTGCGTAGGGCGAAATTGCAATAACATAATTTGAGTGATTGACAGTTAGCTACGCATGACTATAGTTACATCCCAAGAGATAGCACAATTTCGCTCGCAACTTGCAGAAGACTCTCTAGCGCTCAAAGCACTCGACATTATAGAGGACTGCGAGGGAGATTTAGAAGACGCTGCCATGACATTGGCAATTCGAGTCGGGCAACAGCCCGAACGCGCAAATTCGGAATGGTTAGATGCTTTAGCACGAAAATGGCGCACTGTAATTTGCCAAAAAGAATTTCGTACCGCATTGCAAAACAATTCCATCAAAGAGATGATGCAACATCTCAAAACCATGCCAACATTTCCAAGTATTTTGGCTACCCCAGTTTTGATGTACGTTACCAAGCAAGGTATAGATGATTTTTGCGACCCGTTCGATTCGTTAAAATCAAGTTAGAAGCCTAAGCTACAGTTGCCCATAATTAAAAAATGAAATGAATTACCTTATTGCCGTAGTCAAAGACCGCATCCAAGCTGAAGGCGCTTACTTAGATTTAGAAAAAGTAGGTATCAAAAGTATTATTATCGGAAAAGGTTATAAAACTGCCGATGAATTTGGTTTAATTGATTCTAAAGAAGATGCAGGTAGACAAGTCAAATTTATGGCGGTATGGCTCGTACCATTTGGCTTTATTGCTGGTATCAGTTTTAACTCAATTACTCATTTAGATACCTTTCCCTGGGCAGGTGAAATTGGCAATCGCATTATCGGAGGAATATTAGGTGGTGTAAGTGGTGGGTTAGGTAGTATTCTTGCTGGTGGTGGAGTTGGTAAAATTATCGGTGGTAGTGACGAAGTGCCATACCGCAACCGTTTAGATGCAGGTAAATATTTAATTATCGTTCAGGGTTCCGAAAATCGATTCCGCGATGCAACTCGTATATTACGTCGGTTTGACCCCGAAAACATTCAGGGTTATTCTGATACAACTAATTCCTAACTAAATGGATCAAGTTCTATACATTCAAACACAACGTCTCGAACTGCTTCCCTGTTCTTTGGAAGTAGCTCAAGCTGCGATCGCCAAAAATGCCCCCCTCGTTGAGAAGTATTTAGCTGCGTTTGTTCCTGAAGATTGGTACAAAGCGGATGTACAAGGTTTTTTGCCAAAATATATCGAGATGCTTGAAATAGACCCATCCCAACTGGGTTATGGTGTCTGGTTGATGATTCGTACCGATGATTCGACTCTCATTGGTGATGTTGGCTTTGTCGGTAAATCGAATGATGAAGAAAGTTTAGAAATTGGTTATGAAGTATTATCTGCATATCGTAACCAAGGTTATGCAACCGAGGCAGTGGCAGCAATAATAGATTTTGCGTTTAAACAGCTACAAATCAAGAAAATCATCGCCCATACTCCCAAAGATAATGTTGCCTCAATTCAGATTATGGAAAAATTAGGAATGCAGAATTTAGGGCTTGTGGAATTCACCGATATTCCAGATGTACCCATGCTCAAATGGGAACTCACGATAGAATCGATAAATGGTTAGTAGTCAATGGTTAGTGGTCAGTAGTCAATGGTTAGTGGTTAGTAGTCAATGGTCATTGATTATTAAAAGCGTCACAATTACAACTGACAACTGACAAAGGACAACTGACAACCCACAACTGACAACTGACAAAGGACAACTAACAAATATTATTCAAATGCTGCCAAGAGAAGAACTATTAAAGGGTGTTGAAAATCGAGATATTGTTGCACGTGTAATCGATAACGCGGAACAAGCAATTAAAACTTGGGAAGTGGTAATGACCGATTTTCTGTCACCCCCAGAATTAGCAGAAATTCAACGGTCATTTGGGAGACTTACAGAAATCCATTTGTTAGCGTGGGGTGGATACCCACAAGCAGAACGGCAACGGCTTGCTATAGCCCGTTCCGATTTGCCTCTCGACCAATCCCAAGTTGAACTAGCTGCCCTCGATATCGCTGGTAATTTCTTATTTGATACTGCTACCCACCGCGATTTTCTCGGTGCTATGCTCGGTACTGGTATTGTGCGCGACAAAACAGGGGATATCATTGTTTTGGGCGAACGTGGGGCACAAGTTTTAGTCTCGCTTGAGTTAGTTGAATTTTTAGAGATGAGTCTCAAGCAAGTACGTTCGGTTCCCGTCACTACCCGACGTATCGATTTAAGCGAGTTAAAAATCCGCGAACCGAAGAAAAAAGAATTAACCACAGTTGAAGCTTCATTACGTTTAGATGCAGTCGCATCCGCAGGGTTTGGGATGTCGCGCAGCAAAATGGTCGATTTAATCGACGGTGGAGATGTTCGTGTCAATTGGAAAGATACTACCAGTGCTAGTTCGCAACTCAAAACAGGTGATTTGATCGCGATTCGTGGTAAAGGACGTTTAGAAGTTGGTGAAATTGCTGTTACTAAAAAAGATCGATATCGCGTGCAATTGACAAGGTACGTTTAGAAATACGTAGGATAGGCAACAATACTGCTCGGTGCGCGAAAATTCGAGAAACCCAAAACCTTGGAACAGACGCGATATATCGCGTCTCTACATCCTCGATTTTGCACCACGAAAAATCCTTAACCGAACTGTACGGACAGGCAGGATGCCGTAACGTGACATGAGAAAATAGCATTTAACTTTTAAACTGCTTTTCCAAAATACTAACTAATGCTTGTCGCGGTACAAAGCGCGATAAACTTGTCATCATATTAGCCGCCAAACCACCACTAACAACCGTCGATTCGCCTTTTTCTAAAGCTTTTAAGGCATCACGCACAACAGCTTGCGGTGTCGTAATTTGAGTATTTTTTGCTGCAATTGTGGTGGGAAATTTTGCCTCAGTAAAAAAGTTTGTTTCTGTCGGACCGGGACAACTGCAAAGTACCCGCACATTATAGCTACGATTTTCTGCCCAAAGTGCTTGACTAAAACTCAAGACAAACGCTTTACTTGCCGCATACACAGAAATGTAGGGTATCGGCTGGAATCCTGCAATCGAGGCTATATTAATGATACTGCCCTCACGGCGATCGCGCATTAGCGGTAAATATTTATGCGTTAGATCGACAAGTGCGACAATATTTAGTTGAACTATTTTAACTTGCCTTTCACCATCACGTTCGGCAAAGTCGCCATAATCGCCAAAACCCGCATTGTTAATCAATAAATCTATCGTCAATCCCTTTTCTTGGGTGTACTCAAGTACAGCATTTGTAGCATCAGTTTCGGTAAGGTCGCGGACAATAACATCGACTTTAATGTTATGTTTGGTCTGCAATTCTGCCGCAAGTTGATTAAGTTTTTCTTCCGAACGTGCTACCAATACCAAATTCATATTACGGGCTGCAAGTTCTTCTGCAAAGGCTTTACCAATTCCACCCGAAGCGCCAGTTATTAAAGCAGTTGACATTATAGATACTACGATAAGAAAGTTAATTTCCTCATATCCTAACAATAACTATTGGCATTTTTATTAGTCCAGAGTCGTATACACGAAAGTTGAAAAACATCAAAACCAAATCTGTTTAATTTACATTCACTGCGGGAATACTAAGTAAGCAGACAAATGGGTGTAAATTATGACTAAGCTTAACGGGCGAGCATTTGAAATTTTGCGTGCAGAAGTTGAACGCTGTGCAAGTGACAATCCCATTGGTAAAACCGAAAAGCAAATCGTGATGAAGCGTTTGGAAAAACTACGTCAGGAAAAAGGTTTTGTAGTAACTATAGACGAGTTGCACGACACGGTGTTTGATATTTACCCCCAATTTAGCCAAAAGGTTATCAAACAAGCATTGAAAGCGAATCGTCCGCCAGGTATTGTTGCAAAAATGACCTTCATGGTGGCATTTATTGCAGGTTCAGCGGGGATTGTATGGATGGTGAATTTGCCCAATCCGATGATTCGTAAGTTTGTTGCTAAGACTGCACCCGTTTTGCTAATACCGAGTTACATGAGTATGGATTATCACTATCGCGGTGCTATTGATACCCTTGGACAAGCGGAACAACTTCTGGATAATCCCACGAGTGCAGCAGATATTGAACGGGGTAGCGAGAGAGTCAAAGAAGCAAAGAAACACTTGGATAATTTGCCTGTTTGGTTTTTGGGTTACTATCCCGAAACTTACTGTAGCTGGTTTGGTTGTGCTTGGAGATTTACTTTTGATGAGTTTGAAACAGCACGGAAAAAAGTTGCACGGTTGGATGCAGTTGCGTTTCAAAATCAAAATGCCCTGACACCGTTAGATGAAGCACAACAAGAACTTTTGACAGCAAAGCAGGAATACAAACAAGCCGTAGAAATTAAAGATAAGGAAAAAGCCATTGAAGCTTGGCAAAGTGCGATTAATTTGTTTGAACAGATTCCCGCAGAAACACTAGCAGCAAAAAATGCCCAAGCAAAACTCAAAGCTTATAAACAAGAATTTCAAGATGCTCAAACTGCAACATTAATTGCTGCTTCCCAAGAATACGATTTGCAAGCTCAAAAAATTCAACCAACACAACCACAAGTTGCTTCAGAGTTGTGGCAACAAGCGATTAATCAGCTTAACAAAATTCCCAAGGAAAATCCCCGTTATCTTGAAGCGAATAAGCTACTTGTGTCAATTGAAATTAAATACCAAACCATTGACAAATCTAGTAGCGGTAACTATATCGAAGCTGCAAGGCAATATGCATTTGAAGCAGCCAAAGCATCACAAAATCCACCACATCCCGCAGACAAATGGGAACAAATAGCGAAACAGTGGAGAAGTGCAATACAACAACTTAAAAATATTGAAGTTAAAGAAGCAGGCTATGTGGAAGCACAGAAGTTAATCGCACAATATCAAACTAATTTGGGCATTGTCCAAAATCGACAAAAATATGAAAGTGAAGCAACAGAAATACTCGCACAAGCTAATCGAAAAATTCAAAGCTTAATTGCTTCCCCTCCATCGATACAACAATATAAAAGCGAAATTCAAGGCATTATTAACCAACTCAGAACAGTCAAACCGGGGACAACTGCTTATGCGCGATCGCAACAGCTTTTAATATCCGCGCAAAACAAGCTTAGATGAGCAGACAAATGTAACAAAGTTGTCTTTAATTAACTTCAGCTTGGTTACTTATTTCTATACATATTCCAACTTTAAACAAAATATTTGCTTTTTGAAATAAATATATGCTATACTAACAGAGTTGCGGACGTATAGCTCAGTTGGTTAGAGTACGTCGTTGACATCGACGGGGTCACTGGTTCGAATCCAGTTACGTCCATTTTCCGCAAAGTTATTAGGTTTCCGAAATTGTGACTTTACCCATAACTTTGCCGCAACGGCAAGCTTATGCATCAAATACTGAGCGGCAAGGTTATGCCTCCGATTTTATCCCGTGCAAGTAAAGGAAACAGCCCAGCACCATTTTAATTATTTTACACACCTAGTCTGTGCCTTGCATCATGTAAAACAGCGCGAACTTGTTTATATCTAAAATAACCAGGATTGCTCATCAACTTAGATACGCTGGTTTCTGTAGGATAAACCCCTACTCCATGTAAATGAAGAACAATTTGCTGTACTTCCTTACAAGACTGTTCTATATTTTCCTTGTGCCGCTCTCTATTATAAGTGCGACATTTACTAGAAATTGCACGGCATAAATCAGGAAAGTGGGTAAAAATAGTTCGTCTATCGTATCCCAGTTGTTTAGCTATTTCTTTTATTGATAATGGGTTATCCGAAGTGGCAAGTACTGCTAGTAAAGTATTTTTTACTCGGTTTGAGTCAAATATTTGTGGGGACATTCTCGGCGTGCGTGATTGTCCTTTGCATTTGTGTAAAACTATTGACAAGGGTCTTACAGTAAGCTTTTCAGATTTTAAAAGGTCTAGTAAAGATATTTCAAGGCTGTAGCAGATTTTCAGCCATGCATCAAGTTGAGGTACAGCTTTTCCAGTCTGCCACATCCACAACGTATTCTTTGGTATTTTCAATAGACGGGCAAAAGCAGATGCATTGCCCTCGGTAACTTTCTCTATAATTAGGTTTAGAGACTGTGAAATATTTCCTTTAGATGGCGAAGATTCAAAAGATGGGGTCGAAGAAATTAATTCTCCAATAACTCTTGCTACCCAAATTTGCCATTGCAATTCATTTTTCGATAAAACCTCGCTTTTTCCAGTAATAACAGGTGCTTCCACATAATCGACTATACCTAACCAGGCATCACAATTTGAGCAGAAGCCAGGACGAGACCGCCAACTCAATAAAGGTAGTTGCTGATTACAGTGAGGGCATTGGCTAGATAATTGCTCTTTGTGATGGGGACATACCAAAACTTCGCTTACTGTCCAAATAAGTGGCTCATATATTATTTTGTTATCTGTACGCCACTCTTCATAACAATAAGGGCACCAAGCTCTTTGTACACGAAATAAATTTCGTGAAGGAATGATTTCTCCCCAAAACAACAAAGTCAAAAAACTCAAATCATTCCGTTTCGTAAGCCCTTGGAGCGCTTGAACTAAATCAATAGCCATGTCTCCCGTACCATTTAAAGCTGTCGCACGGTCAAATAAAGCACGTAGACCTCGGCTAGTACTTTGTTTGATAAATATTTTCTTAATGAGTGGTGCAATTTCTCTAGAAATTAAAACTCCTGGAAGAACACTGTGAGATTCACAGAGGCGAGTAATATAGCCTGTTAAACTTTCTACATATGGAGTTCCAATTCCAACAGGCTCCAGTTGATAAAAACGACTACGTTTTGGAATAGAAGGCTTTTCTAAATCCCAAGAATCATATGTAATCAGGTAATCAGCCAGCATTTTGGTCAATTCCAATTGGGTCTCGTTTTGGTTTGCGTTTGCCCACTTTGCGATTTGTTGCAACAGTCGCAATTTCTGGTTTAGCCAAGGGAGAGGTATCTGGAATTTGACTGGTTTCTACCTCCAAACCCAAAGCATTCCTTAGTTGATTGCGGTCAGCTTCAGTTTCTAATAGCTGTTTTTCGCCTTCTTGAATTTCTTTCAACATCCTTTGACATTGGGCAATTGACCAAGCTCTTTGCTCTAAATGCTTAATTGTGACTGTATTAGCACCTTCCGCTAGGGCATCTTTGAGAGCGCGTGCGAGCCAATTTTTGAGGATTCCAACACAGCCAAGAGTACGTTCATAGCAATATGCCCAGTGTTTTATCAAATCTGGTTGTTCTTCAAGCGGCATTTGACACTGAAAAGTAAACAGTACGCTTTTGAAAGACTGAACATCCTCCTGAATTTCAGCGCGGTAGCGACGAAAATGAATGTCAACACTGCGTCTGCTTAATTGACCACTCAAATTGCGGAAGGTAAGTAGTTCGTAAGTCCCTAGCAACCCATGTAATATGCCTGTCATGTTTGCCAAGGATTTTAGACAATCCAACTGGTCTTGGAGTTTGTGACCGCTTGCCATTTTTGCCATATGTTGGGCTTCGTCAACAAAGAAAACTTCTGGTTGACGATGACGTAAAGCATTTTCTAATGCTCTACGAAGAGCGGGCGCAACAACTTTGTGTTCAATCACAACTTGCCCAAAAATATTGCGGTAGATACCCTTGACACCATAATCAACTTTGTTGTCAATTAAGGGTTCCTCTAAAGCAACAAGGGCACGAGTATAATAGTCTTTCCAGTTAAAATTGCGAGATTCTGGTGCAACTGCCTCGACACCGACAACTGGTATGTGACACCTGTTAATTTCTGCCAACGGTAGAAAATCCTGCATTAGCTTCTGCTCAACCCGCAGACGTAAAGTTGTTTTGCCAACCCCACTCGAACCGTAAACAAAGATTAATGACGCTCCAGCAGGAGAACGGATAGCCCGAATAAGTGCATCGTATGCTTCTTTCAAAAGTGGATGAGCTACTGTATAACCCTCAAAGTAAGCAAGCCTTTCTGGAATAGGCTGTGTAAGCAGCGCAGGCGGGAAACTGATATTTTTTGACATGGTTAAAACTCATCATAAATAATAAGTTCGTCTGGAAAAGCCGATTGATTAATAACAAGTTCCTCAAGAGGAGGAAAAATATTGTTGTTTTCATTAGAAACAATCTGTTTTATGCTTGGTTGCTGCAAACTATCTAAATTTGCTTGTCCCCCTTCTATGACTTTGAATACTTCGACTGCTTCGGAATCTCGCAGACGTTGCTCTAACAAAACTTCCTGTTCTTCTATTGATGCAAGAAATTCTGCCAGCTTTTTAGCGGAAACTTTAGACTGTTGAGCGTGATTTGAAGAACGTTTGCGTAATTCGCTGCTTGCCAAATTTAATTCTTTTTCAGAGCGCCCACGAAAATCCGCGTAGTTTTGGGATATACAGTGTACCCATTGACCTTGAACAAAAGCATAAGCAATGCCCGCATCAAAAGGGTCGTATCGAACTGGTACTGATGTGTTTTCTACTTGTGGGTCACGAAACATATTTGACCAGTAGTAGATGTAATTGATTTTCACTCCAGAACCAGATTGGACTTTCGCCTTTCCAGTCGAGGTAGTGGGCAAAGTAAGAATGTAAAAATTTTCGTCATAAGCAATCAAGCGATGACTTCTATTACCGCTTTGAAGGAATCCAGAAGCGAATGCATCACGTGGACTCTGAGACAGCGCCGGATGCTCCGAAGTATCATAAATGTCATAAGCCCAAATACACAAATACTCGTACACTAGCCCTAACGTCCATATGGCTTGCTTTTTGGGATTTACCGACTTTGTTACTTGCCGGACTTGACGCATGATTTGAGTATTGCCTTGGAGATTATGAACAAATTGCGTGTTAGAAGTACCAAAAAGGCGTTCGCATACTGAACCAAAGCGACCTTTGGCGGGAGGTCGATTTTTTTTCGTACATTCAAAGGTTGCTAATAGCGTTTCAAAATATACGCTATGAAATTCTGCTCCGTTATCTACCACAATTATCTGTGGCAAACGGTTGTGGCGTTGAACGCATAATCGTAACACCATCAAGCAAGAACGATAGGAGGGCGAGTCAAAAGTCAAATAAACAGCTAAGAATCTTCTGGAGTAAGCATCTATCAAGAAAGTTACCCAAGGTCTCCCCAATGAACGACCAGTACGGGAACACACTAATTCAACATCTAATTCTGTGTGGTCAATGTGAGCAATTTCAAATGGGCGATCGCCATGTCTAGGTGTTGTCCTGTTTAGTTCCCAATAAAAAGTTTCTTGCTTGTATGCAGCCCGACGACCTTGGCGTTTTTGGATTTGTTCGTAGCTAGAACGTTTCTTTACTTCCTTTGTAAATGCTTTATAACTTGGAGCAATAGCACCTTGTTGCTCGCAAACCCGGAGTAAAGCGCTATATACCTCCCACATTTTCTTTTGTTTAAGGGTTTCATAGTCCTCAAGGATAAATTTTTCTATCAGCGTCAAGGTGTCTTCTGGTAACTTCCGATTGCGGTTGCCTTTAGCACTACGATGCGAAAGAAGTCCAATATAACCACAACCGTACTGTTGTTGTGCCGCTAAGTACTTCGATTTCCAATGCCGAACTGTCCGTCTAGGAACTGTTTCGTTTTCGGGTGGATAACCGTTTAAGTATGGCTCAATCACTCTGTAACGACTAAGGGCTTCTGCTTGGTCTTCAGGACTTGCTCTATAAAATTGCTCCCATGACTCTGCTTTTATAATTGGTGTTTCAGATTTCTGGAGGCTTTTTATTTTCCCTTGCTGAACCAGATTTAAAAACAAAGCTTTTTTTAGCTGAATTAGCTGCTCTAGTTCGCCCTGTAAAGTAACTTCGGTTTCTCCGACATGAATAATACTTAAGCCTTTGCCATCCCAAAATATTGATGTTCCTGGAGAAAGATTAACGGCTTCTAAACGTGGAGGAGTTGATAAAGTTGTTGTTTTTACCATTAAGCCATAGGCAATAGCCGTTTGCTTGTCGCAAAAAACACAAACTTGTTCCGGTTCAGCTAATGGTGCAGCACTTAAATCAACATATAGTTGGTCTGTAATAATCAAAGCATAAATATCATCAGCACTGCCTCGTGTCCTATGATTTAGTAATTCAGCCAAGGAAATTCCTGGGGATTTTGATACTAGCTGTTGAATTTGTGCTTTGATTGCAGTTTCTACCTTTATAGACTCGGCTCGAAAATAATCCTCCAAAAAAATAGTATTACGCTGGATAACCCAATTAATTTGAGTGTCTACACGTAGGCGGTAGTAAAGCCCAAACTGTTGTGCATAACTTTCTCCTGGTGGAGTACGCCACCTACCTTCACAATCGTAAAAATAACGATTTGGGCTTTTAATAGCTAGTCTTTTTAATTCCTCCTCGGTTTTGCACTCCTCCCAACCAGCAGAATTACTTCTAATTACAAAAAAGTCTGGTGTATGCAAAACTCCCAGATTTCGCCCATTTTTCCCTTGATAGTCCAATTTGATAGCAGGGGGTTGGTCGTAAAACTCCAAAACGGACTCATCATGCTCAAATTCGTAGATGGTAGGAAGCTCGACACGGTGGGACTCAAATTGAATAGTGACTCCCATTTTTCGACTGGGATAGCGCCCAGAAACGTTTTTGCGTCCACCACCCACGCGACGGGAAGGATCTGATGCGCGAATTTTTTCAATTAAGTTTTGTGTATGCTGAGGTAGATGAATGTGGCAGCACCAAGCATTGAATTCTGTGGTTGATAGCATGGAATACAAAGCTGACAATGACTTTAGCTAACTAGGTTCTTGAACGGGAATAAACAACCAAGAGCGACCTTTCTTCTTATCCGTGCGCTCCCAAGCCATACCTTCTGGGTCTTGGTTTTTCGACCATCGGTGAAATTTATAAGTATTTTTATACTTATTCCACATCGTACTAATAGTATTCGACTTGGCGTTCCAGCGTTCGGCTAGTTCGTCTCCGGTTAATTCCATAGCTACATCTTGGTAGTTAAGTCCCATTACTTCGTTTTCCGTAACTTTGTAATTACCTCCAACTTCTGAAGTTCGATTACCAATTTCGTCAGGCTTTTCCTCTGACTCAACCCATCTATCGAGTTTACCTTCTTCGCTCATTGATTTGATTTCTTCAGGGACGGATCGACTTTTGTCAGCTTCCACTGCACTATCGTTTCCAATATCAGTAGAAGGGGAAGAATTTGAAGATAATGCTGTAGGGGTAAAATATTGGCTATTTTGGTGATTTGAATGCTCCTTGGTTGTTTCGCTCTTTTCAATATTTGCATCTAGAGCCTGCGTTAGATGGGTAATCAACTCCCCAAGCCTGTCCCCTTGGTAAAATTGAAGTAGTTTCTCTGCTGCTTTTCTAGGATTGTCCATTCGCACCGATTTAGAACGGTCTTTAATCCCTAGCAGGTCTTTGACGAAGTTACTAACTTCTCGACCATATGCTGGTTCCCTATCCTCATCTTCAGGAATTGAGTTAGTATATATGTACTCTCTAAGTCGAATTCCAATCAAATCCCGCTTGTCTACATATTCTCGCTCTTCTGCCGTCAAATTTTCGGGGTCTTTTATGTCACGACCTAACAGTGCTGCAACATCTATGGCTATAAGTCCACGGTCTAGCAACTCGGCAACTTCTGGAATAGCTTCTGCAGCTCGGTTTGCGGCTCTAATAGTAGTTTGTTGCTGTCTACTCAACTTCGACTGGTCACCAGTCGAAGTTTGTTCTATCAAATCTGTTCGTTCTCCTTGGCGAGATTCATAGATAATCGTCCGAAATTTACGTTGTACTTCTGGGTCTGCTTGTAAAACTCTGTCTAATGTTTCTGCACTAGTTTCTAGTCCATTAGGACGCTTGGCACTAATAAAAGCTTGAAAATTCTCAGAATCCGTGCCTTTTGTATAGCGGCAGTAGTACGGTGTGACAACACTTTTGGCAACATATAAACATTCCCACAATCTGTTATCAATAATTTCTTTAATAAGATTGGGAATTTGGTCAACAAAAGCCAAATCCTTGCCAATCCCAGAAGCTATACCATCGGATACAAAAAAAGCTTTGACTGCTTTATCGTGCTGTTCGGCTGGTAATCGGTCATTATCAGATAAGACCTTTTGAATAACAGCACTATCTGGTACATGAGATTGGCTTGGGTCAATAGTATTAAAACTGTTGTAATTCATAAATCCTCAATCCCTCTTAGCGTTGATGCTTCAGCGATTCGATCGCATAGCCACTGATGAATCCGTTCCCAGCCTTGATGAGCTATAAAAGTATTGGTTGTAAGGCAGTTTCTTGATTTGGCTATTGTGTGAATTTGCTTAACTTTTTCTTTCTTTTCTTCCTCGCTCGTACTACCGTATAAAAGGCAGGCTAGTCGATAAGCTTTTTTATTGGCTTCCTTACGGGCAAAAACGGTTTTTTTACTCGGCAAATATTCGTTATATTCCGAAGGAAAGCCTTGAGGAATAGCTCCGGATGAATTACATTGAGTGTTTGATGTTTGATTTACCGCATCTTCATATTCTTTGCGTAATGTGTCGAATGTAGCCTTATCGTTCATTAACATTTGCGCTAAATGAGCAGGTGTTTTAGGAAAAAGTTGCCAAATTGGTTTGCTTTCGATTGCCCATTCAGCAACGTTGGCATATTCAGATAAAATTTCCTCGCCATCTACAATTTGTGTTCCTAATTCCCCTGTAGAAGAAATTGGCATAAAGTTAAAAAGCATTAGTTGGTGACCTCCCTGCTCTCGACCTCCTTCTCCATTTGTCCCAAATTCATCGTCGCTACTATCTCCTTGTTCCTTTTCCCAAACGACGTGGGCAATCTCATTTAAGGCACTTACAGCTAAGTCAATCAAATTTGGATGTGCCGGAATTAACGTTTCTACAGCCTCTGGAACGCCTTCAGGGAAACGGCGTAACAAACGTCCTAAATCTTGCATAAATGATAGAAGGGCGCGAATATTGGTAGCATGAATGCGATATTTCAAGCGCTTAATAGAAACGCCCTCACCTAGCATCCCAACTCCAATAATCCAAGACCGTGCTGTGGAACCAGTCTCGCTTGCAAACTGCTCAATTTGTTCGCTAGAGTCTTTTCCGAATTGAAAATTAGTACTCTCATCGGCCTCGTCATCCTTTGAGACTACGACTAAAGCATCTTCTCCAGTAAGACGACGGATACGTTCTTTCATTTGCCGTGCTGCAAGAATTGTTGGAACTCTCACATAAGTCGCGCATTCGGGAAGTCCTTTGGCTCGATCGCGTTGCATCCGTTTATGCGCCCACAAAATTGCTTGTTTAACCCAATCACCTTCCACATGAATAGCCGTATTCAAGGCATCGGTTAACTGTTGCTCATTAGTCGCATTGGTAAAAGTTCTACCAGTGTAAACAGCAACACCTCGACGGTAAGCAAATTCTCCTTCCATAGTTACAAATGAAAAAGGAGGGATAATTTCATCACTCAGGGCATCTGCTAATGTATATCGAAAATCAGGAATACACTGGTAAGCGTTATCCTCTACTTGCGTATAAGTCAGCCAGTTTCCCAAAATTCTTTTGTTATCGGAACGAAACGGTGT
Organism: Calothrix sp. OTE_75_metabat_31; assembly: GCA_031379725.1. Classification (GTDB taxonomy): domain Bacteria; phylum Cyanobacteriota; class Cyanobacteriia; order Cyanobacteriales; family Nostocaceae; genus JANNFJ01. The sequence goes on along the minus strand of JANNFJ010000238.1, from coordinate 3,477 downwards.
ACCGGAAGTCATTAATCGATGAGAAATAATCGTATCTGGGAACGCCGTTTTACAAGCTTGACCATAAGCTAGAGTGCAACTAGCATGGTGAACTTCATCAAGAACCAGAAATACCTTGCCAGCGACAGTTCGAGACAAATCATTAAAAAGCGAACTAGCGTTGTTTGAACTAGTTAGCCATTGATAACTGATTACTAATCCGTGATAACCTTGTGGTAGTAACTCTTCTGGTGTGGGCAGCCTACCTAAACTTTTAACAGTTCCTGAGTAAGAAAGATTAAGTCCAAAGAGGTTGAATGCATCTTGAGCATATTGCCACATTAAGTGTTCCTTTGGAACCACAACAACTAAAAAGCGCCAGTCTAAAACGCTTTTTAGAGAATCAAAAGCATGTAGCGCTCCAGCAGTTTTTCCGGCTGAGGTACAGGCTTCAAGCAAAAAATTCTTTTTGAAGCTTGTTTGATACGCTCTTACAAATCGCTCTTGCCAATCTCTTGGCGCAAAACATAATGGCATAGTTTTACTTTGACCCTGTATTTGGCGTACTTTTATATATCATTGGTAGCTTAATCGTATCTCTTGTATCTCAACAATAGCACGGTGGTATCTCAAAATAATATGTCAAAAATTGGTAAAGATAAAACTATATCAATCAGATTGTCCCAAACTATGCTGGAAGCCCTTGATACTCGTGCCATTGTTGATGAGAAAGATAGGACTCAAGTAATTAGGGAGGCGATCGCTCAGTATTTGGGTTTACCAGAAGATTCGGTTGAAGACAGGGTGAACTTATTGGAGCAAAGTATAGATAAATTACGTGAACAAATTCAAATTACAGATGAAAGAACTGATTTATTGGAAATACAGTTTGAAGAATTGAATCGCCTGATGGCTGTACTTATGGGGCGCTACAAGAAATAAAAGTTATAATTACTCATGGCAAGCTTATGCTTCCGATCTAGACTTCCGGCAAAATTATGATTCTACTAGTATCGAACTTATAATTTTTACTTTACGCCATTCTAGGCATTACAACTTTGTGAGTGGCAAACTTATGCTTCTAACTGCGGCAAAGTTATGGGTAAAGTCACAAATTTGTGATTGCCTGTACATTCACTAATTATTTGTCACTGTTAACAGATTTATGTCAATTTGATAGAATATTGTCTGTGAATTGGTTTAAATTGTGATGCGGCTGCTATAAGTATTAAACAGGGTATCTAATGAGTAGGACAATTAACTTTCAAACTATTTCATGGTTTTGGGATCTATATAATAGAAAACTTCTTGAGCTTGATCCACCTTATCAAAGACGTAGTGTTTGGAATCAAGACTATAAAGATTTTTTTATTGATACTGTACTTAATGGTTATCCTGCACCTGCAATATTTATATATCAGGAGATTACTGCTGAAGGAGTATCTAAGGTTAGTATAGTTGATGGAAAACAAAGATTATCTACTTTGTTTGAATTTGCTAACAATGAATTTCCAGTGTATGAAAAAACTACAATCGAAAGGTTTCGCGGTAAATATTTTAAAGATTTAGATACTGAAGCTAAACAGAACTTTTGGAAATATCAATTTGCTATAGAATATGTACCATCATCTGATGAAAAACTAATTGGTAATATATTTGATCGTATTAATCGTAATGTAATTAAACTAACCTTTCAAGAACTTCGACTTATTTGCTTGCACAATTATAATACCAACTTTATCTCACGAAGAAGAAGTTATACAATTTTGTAAAAATACTTTTGAGATTATACGAACAATTAAAAGAGGACAAAATAAAAAAGCACCTGATATGTTTAGGTTTGATTCGACTAGAATATATGCTCAAATAAAAAAAGCTGATGCCCTAAATATAGATAACGACTTAAGTATTTATAATATTATTTATGAAATTCAGATTAAAAGTGCTTTTGAACATGCATGGTCAGTTTCGACTCATGACCTGGTATATAAAAGTTCTGAAATTGACTGGAAAAGATTGCGTTTAGCAGCACAAATTAAAGCAAACGTTGAACAGTTAGATACTCTGATTCTAGCTTTTGAAGAAATCTCTATTATTATCCAAGAAAATAATTATCCTGATATAAAAATAAAACGTAAGTTAGCCAGTGAAATTAACAAGCTATTTAAAAATGGTAAAATTCCTGATGAACTACAGCCAAAAGACATGAACCGTTTTTGTGATAACTTATATCATCTGGCTGTTGAGGCTAAGAAAGAAAACAATATTCCAGAAATTCTGGAAAAAATAAGGACAGAGATTAATTTAACTTCGTTTAAAAAGATTCCTCGTAGTATTTCATTATTTCAATATTTGTTTGCTATTTTAATACGTAGTAAAATAATTGAAATACCGATAGAAAACTACCACTGTCACATAACAGAAGAATTGATTACTCTATATCCTGAAATACAGATAGATAATAGTTGTATTTTTATCTATAGTGAAGAGCATTAGGTTATAAAAAAAATTTTGCCTTTGGTTCAAATCAAAATGTTAACATAAGAATCTAGCTATAAAAAAGCTTTTGTTTACTTGTCGTCTCCGTAAACAAGGTAAAAAACCCTTAACACTATCCAATAACGCCGGTTCAAACCTTACCCCACAGTTTGAACATTCAGAAAGCAAAATTATCTAGGGAAACAAAAAACATCATAACTTTTGCGGTTTGTTAAAATTTTATTCATATCTTGATGGCTAAATATTAAAATGTATTGTTTGTAGTTATGGGTGTAAGGAAATAGTGTGAACTACGAAGAACTCATCAATGATATTAGTAAAATTAACAACGCTACTCTCGCTAACGCCGCACGAGCGGTTAACAAAATTCTGACTATCCGTAACTGGTTTATAGGTGCTTACATTTTTGAGTACGAGCAAAACGGAGTTGATCGGGCTGCTTACGGTACGCAATTAATCAAAAAACTAGCCGACGATTTAAAAAGTAGAAAAATAGACAACTTATCTGACCGTAACTTGAAAAATTTTCGGCAATTTGCGTTAACTTATCCAACTTTGGCAAAAGATGAAAATATAACTGTTTTTTTTCCAGTAATAAGCATACCAGTAAATCAGCTTCAAATTCGGCAGGCACTGCCTGCCGAATTTAAAACAGTACCCCACAACTTATTTCCCGCGCTTCAAACTCGTGAATTACAGACCCCCTCACTAAGTTGGCAAGATAGCAATTATTACCAGCGCTTGCTGTCTACCCTTTCATGGACGCACATAGTTGAATTAACTCGTATAGACGACACTACTAAACGTGCTTTCTACGAATTGGAGAGTATAAAAAGCAACTGGTCTACAAGAGAATTAAAGCGTCAAATGAACAGTATGCTCTATGAACGGGTAGGGTTATCTAAAGATAAAGAAGCTGTTTTAGCACTTACAAATGAAGGACAAATTATTGACAGTCCGGAAAACTTGTTACGCGACCCTTATATATTGGAATTTTTA
>JANNFJ010000223.1:0-2846 GCA_031379725.1 Calothrix sp. OTE_75_metabat_31 | reverse complement strand
TTTTTATCGTCAAAGTTTTTGGGTGGTGGATTATAGTCGATATTATTTGCCAATTGCCAAGTTTTACCCCCGTCAGTTGTGTAGTGCGTCCAAGTACCCCAACTTGGAGTCCACACCATATTTTGCTGATTCGTTGGTGACATGGCAATTTGTCCTGCGATCGCAAATACTTTCTCTTTACCCGACTTATCGCTTTTCCAAAGTTCCTCGGTGGGAATAGTTGGAAATGCTTGCCAAGTTTTACCATTATCTTTAGTGACACCATGTATTCCCCAAAACCCTTGCCATTGGTGAAAACCCACAAACGCTGCATGGTCGGGATGATTGTAAGAATAGTCCATCCCTGTAGCACTAGCGACATGGGGAAATGGGACAGGGTAAACAGTCCAATCGGGGTTTGCCCATTTGAAACCGGGGTTAATTGATATATTCGTGGGACTAATACTAGAATTCGGAACTTGATTGCGGCTAACGTGTCGAAACCCAATTTTATCTTGTACTGCACTCAATAAGTCAGCACCACCCTGCGCTTTTGGTTTGGGAGGAACCCGCACCAGGTTCGAGTCTAACTCCTCCAAATTATGCATCAACCATTTGTAGTTAGGGGTCTTTGCAGTCACATCATCGGTTCTTGCCACCCCCCAACCGTTTGTCCACCAAACTTGTTTTGGGTTACTGGGGTTAATTGCGATCGCAGCAGCACCAGTTGAAGCATAAGCTTGGTAATATCCGGGTGCAGAAGGATTTACTTTATCTTTGGGATTATTGGCATCATACGCACCCATATACATAGTTTGTTTGTCCCATTTTTTACCGCCATCTACCGAGCGATAAACAAATTTGTCGGCAATAACCATAACTGTATTGGGTTGATTTTCTTGCAGCGTTACCGCCGAATATACCCGTCCTTGCCCATCAGGTGTAATTTCCGTCCAAACGCCATTTTGATACTTACGGACGCTTCCCGACGTATTCTTGCCGTTGCCGCCCCATGTACCAAATGCGGCATAGACTGTCCCATTACTACCAACTACACCACGCACCGGATTATTTGCACCGTCGATATTACTCCAAGAATTGCCACCGTCTTTACTACTCCATACTCCACTTCCATGCACTCCAACATAAATAGATTGGGTAGGTTTATTTTTACTTCCCGTTGATTTATCAAACGCAACAAAACTAAAACCCGGTATATCCTTATTTTCCTTGCCATCTTTTTGATATTCGGGCAAACTGCTAGCTACGGGTAAACCACCTGTTACCTGTATCCAGTCATCACCACCATCTTTTTTCCACAAACCATCACGTCGAGAAGCAAAGTAAATTAAACCCGATTTATTGGGGTCAACCGCTAACCTTTCGCCTGTATCGGAACGGTATGCTTGATTGGGGCCAATATAAACATTATGCTTTCCTAAACCTGTTGTTTTCCAGCTAGTTCCCTTGTTATTGGAAACCATAATTTCACCGGAATACTTGTATTTTTGCTTATCGCCGTCTTTAAAAGTCGAATTATTGCGGTTGACTGCTGCATAAACCTGGTTTGGATTCGATGCATCAACCGCAATACTTTCCACACCGATACCACCTTGAGAAAAATTGGTATCGAACATATCCATTAACGGCAACCAAGTATTATTGTTGAATCGATAAATTCCGCCAACATCGGTACGAATATACACATCATGCGGGGAAGCCGGATGAATTACTAAACCCGTTACATAACCCATTCCTTGGATATTAACATTGCGCCAAGTAAAAGAATTACTCGTTTTTTCAGACTTAATTTGTTGTGAAGGTTGAGGAGCTTCGGCACGTACTAATACTGGCGATAGAGGTGTTAGTTCTGACTTACTGTTACTAACCGGGGCTTGAAAGCAAGCATGGAGGTTTAATGTAACTAAAATGGTAGAAAGTAGGCGAAACAGAAATGAAATGCGGATAGAATGCACAGAATTTATCTACTTACAGGATTCATGCGGATTTCATCTTTATTTTACCGAAGTCGGAGCAAATTAAGCACTATATTGATTTTTGGAAAAGTATTGTTACTGAAAATTCAAGTAGTAGAAGTCGTTTTTGGTAATAGTAAAATAATACGCAATAAAACTACAGCTAACTTGCGCGATCGCAATGTTGCTGAATCCTCAATCACCCATCTCAACAAAACCGCAAGTCCACCAGAACGCATAATCGAAATTAATTATGCGTTGTCCGAAAGCTTTGATAGGGGCGCAAGGCATTGCGCCCTTATCTCCTAATTGGAGATGTTTATTAGTAGGGGCGGGGTCTCCCCGCCCTTAACTTAACGAAAAACGAAGAGAAAAAAGTAAAAACCCTTCACCCTTACCCCTGTTAATTACGCTTCATTCAAAGCTGCAATACCTGGTAAAATCTTACCTTCGAGCAATTCTAAACTAGCACCACCACCAGTAGATACATGGTCAAACATATCATTCAAGCCTCGCTCTTCAATATATGCTGAGGTATCACCACCGCCTAACAGGCTAAATGGCTTATGGCCATATTTCCCGACAAGAGCATCAATTACTAGCTCTGTACCATGAGCAAAAGGACCTATAGGACCATGGATTGCAGACACTTCGGACACACCCATTGTTCCATTCCAAACAACCGTGTTCACTAACTGGGTAGCGCCAGCTATGAACGCACCTGAAAAAGGTCCAATATCTAATATCATTTCATCATGCTTAACGTGTGAAGCTTCATGCTTAGGACGTCTTGGGTAAGCTTCAATATCTGCAATTACATGCGCATCCCAATCCACTATCCTTGTTTCAGCTGTTTTATCAATTTTCTTTGCTACGACGCCGTCTTGAGGT
>JANNFJ010000176.1:0-9074 GCA_031379725.1 Calothrix sp. OTE_75_metabat_31 | reverse complement strand
TCCAATCCAACTAAACATTTTCCAGCTTCATTGATAAATAGTCCTTGACCTCCAAGAGTTGCTATCCCAATAAAGTCAGAAGTATTTTCGATTACCGATACCAGCTTTTGTCGTTCCTCTTCAGCAAATTTACTATCGCTTATATCTATAATCAATCCATCCCAAACAATATTACCGTTGCCTTGTTTCTCAGGTCGGGAAGACCCCCGCAACCACTTCTTCTTACCCGAAGGTGTAGTAATTCGCCATTCGCAAGTCCAAGGTTCTAAAGTAGCTGCTGAACCCACTATCGATTCATGCATTACAGGCAAATCCTCTGGATGCACCATATCGAATACTAATTGAGCATTTTCTGTAATTTGTTGAGGTTCCAACTCGTAAACCTCACGACACCATTTACTCATAAAACTAAAATGATGCTTCCCATCGGGGCAAAGTACGTACTGATAAATGACACCAGGTATATTTGCTGCTAGCCTTTGAAAGCGCTTTTCGCTTTGCCGCAATGCCGCTTCTATTCCTTGTCGTTCAACTATTTCGGTTTGCAGCCGCACGTTGACAGCATTCAACTCGTTAGTACGCTTTCCTACTAACTCTTCTAAAAGCCCTTGGTATTGTCGCAACTTTAATTCGGCTTGAACGCGATCGCTAATATCAATTATCAATCCATCCCAGAGAATCGCGTTATCGGCTTGCTTGGACGGTCGTGCGATCGCACGTACCCATTTCAACTTTCCCGAAACAGTTTTTATCCTTCCTTCCCACAACCACGGCAAAAGCGTCTCGGCAGAAATTATCATCGATTCGCTAAACCCCGCATAATCTTCGGGATGAACTAGTTCATTAAATATCAACCGATTTGGTTCAATTTCTCCAGCCTCAAATTCAAATAACTGCCGACAACTCGGACTTACATAAGGTAAAGATACCAAACCATCGGGACGCAACAAAAGTTGATAAATCATCCCCGGTACATTGGCAGCTAACTTCTGAAAACGCGCTTTACTCTCCTGTAGGGCAGCTTCGGTAGACTTTAGTTCCGTAATTACCTCAGTAAAGAAAATAGTCCCACCAATTTCACCATTCTTCTCATACCAAGGATGACACTCCAATTTTAACCACTCAACCGAACCATCAAGTTTGACAATCTTTTCGGCATCGCATTTTTCTAAAACACCCTCTAAGCAACGTTCGTGAATTTCTTTCCAGCTAGGTGCAATATTTGGCAATACCTGAGAATGAAAGTGACCAATCAAACTTTGCTCCAAAACACCCCAGTCTGTCAACCACTTGCGACTGGTTGCGATGTAACGCATCTCCCGGTCGAACATGGCAACCGCGACGGGCGTATGCTTCAAAAATAGTTGGAGAAGTTCCGGGATGTTTTGCGCGTGCATAATGTAGATGCTAAAGTCCTGATAAAAAGTTACCCGAGTAATAAAATATACGTTGTAATTAGTTGAAGTCGCCGAGTTTCAGGGAGTTTATCAGCTACTATAACTACGAATGTAACAATTCAGCTTCCGAGTATTCTGGGAAATGTCGATGTTTATTGTATTAAGAAAAAATTATTAGTATATTGTTTTTGCTTTGAACCGTCGATTTAGGTTAGTCGTAGGGGCGGGGTCTCCCCGCCCTGTAATACCGTGGGCCAACCTTACTTTCTGTGTAAAAAAATCAGCAACTCTGATTTTTCGTTTGAATTTAGGTTAAAAGGGCGGGAAGACCCCGCCCGTACAATACCGCCAACCTTACTCCCGACACCTAATTCAAATAATTTCGGACAATTTCTAAAATTTGCTCGGACGCATGACCATCTCCAAAGGGATTGATGGCATTTGCCATTGCTTGATAAGCTGTTGTATCGGCGAGTAATAGAGATGCAGCAGTAACTATTTTTTCGGTTTCGGTTCCAACTAGTTTCGCCGTACCAGCAGTTACAGCTTCAGGACGTTCGGTAGTTTCACGTAAAACTAAAACTGGTTTGCCGAGACTCGGTGCTTCTTCTTGGAGTCCACCCGAATCAGTGAGGAGGAGATGCGATCGCATGATTGCCCCTACCAATTCGGCATAATCTAACGGTTCGGTCAAAAATATACGCGGATGATTTCCCAATAATGCTTGTAAAGGCTCGCGTACTGTTGGGTTGCGGTGTAATGGCAGTAATAACGCGGTATCAGAGAATTTATTTAATACTTGTAAAAACCCTTCGGCAATCCCTTGCAATGTTTCACACCAATTCTCGCTTCGATGTACCGTAGATAGCATGACTCGATACTTATCCCATTCCAAACCAGGTATATCGCAGCTTGGTTGCTTCGCTGCCACTTTCAACAATGCATCAATTACTGTATTTCCCGTTTGATGAACCTCACCCAATACCCCCGAACGCTGCAAATTCTCTACAGCTAAACTTGTGGGGGCAAAGTGCAATTGGGCAATTTGCGAAATCAAGCGTCGATTTGCTTCTTCTGGATAAGGATTAAATAAATCATCGGTTCGCAACCCAGCTTCCACATGTCCCACGGGAATTTTATGATAAAAAGCAGCCAAAGCTGCTGCAAATGCTGTAGTTGTATCTCCTTGAACGATGACTAAATCGGGTTTACTTTCTTGAAATAAATTTTCCAACCCTCGCAAGCTTCGACAAGTAATGTCATTGAGCGATTGCTTGGGTTGCATAATTTCCAAGTCATAGTCAGCTTTGAGGTTGAACAGCTGCATGACTTGCTCAACCATTTCTTTATGCTGTCCGGTCAAAACCACTTTTGTCTCAAAACCCGGAGCATTTTGAAAAACCTCAATTACCGGAGCTAGTTTAATCGCTTCCGGACGAGTACCTAAAATAATGTAAACCCGTTTGTCAATAGTCATTTATCAATAGTCATTAGTCAATGGTCAACCGTCAATGGTTAATGGTTAACGATAAATTGTCAATTAGCAATAGTTACAAAAGTTTAAATTTTCTTGTTGTCAAGTAATATAGCAATTTTTATTTTAATCGAGTACGCATGTAGGGGCGCAAGGCATTGCGCCCTCTTGACTGCGGGGTGATATGCTGTACTTCATAAACCTGCAATCCGCTGTATATAGTGTTTCTCAACCAAGTGGAGTATAGTCATTTAACTCTTACCAAAAACAACTAACAACTGACAACTGACAACTGACCAATAACAGTTAAAAATGAAAAAACCCGGATGAACCGGGCAGTTGCACTGTTTGTCGGACAAGTGTAAAAGTGACTAGTCTTTGATTTCACAAGTTAAAGGACAAGCAGCATAAACCGAGGTTTGTAATTGGTCAGCCTCACCGTGCAACCAGCTTAACCACTGCATATCTCTAGGGTGAACACCCTTTGCAGTTAAAACACCAGCAGATGCAACTACTGCCATTACATTAAACATAATCAATCCACCTGCAACCAATAAAACTGCGCTAACAGGCATAATAGATTGCAGAACAACTGACAAAAGACACCCAACCGTAGCCATCAAAACAACCAAAGGAAAACCGACAACCAACAAGCATACTGCCAATGTAAATGTCCATATTAAAAAGCTCTTAATCAGCAGTAATGACTGAGCTTTTCCTAAATTAGATGTTTGAGACAATGCCATGATTCATTTCCTCCTAAATACACAGTAGAAACTTAAATCGAGCGATTAATCTTTTCTCAACCCGACGGGGATCAATGCTCCAACGAAGCTTCAGTATATATAAAATCAATGAGGAAGATGAGCATTTGTTTATTAAACTTAACAGTTTATTTTTTGTAATCGTGGAAAAATAGTTGTTTTTTACTAGCGTTTAAAACTAAAATTTTCCATCCCTCTTAAGGAATACAAGTTAAATTATTAATGCTTTTCAGGTTTGTTGGAAAGACTCTATCAAAAATCACCTTCATAGTTCTTATAAAAAATGCCTCTAACTCTCATAATTGCAGAACTGTTTAAACAAATTATTTGGCAATGATTTTGATGGAATTAACTCCAATGCAGTATGGGAGTTTCTCAAAAAAACTATAAAAATATAGGAGTCCGGTTTGATTTATAAAAAAAATCTAAGTATATGTAGGGTGCGCTAGCGCTTCTCGTAACGCACCGTTCCGAGGCCTTGGTGCGTTACGCTATCCGAAGAGCGCACCCTACGCATCCTTTCAAAAATCAAACAGTAGTCCTATATGTTTGTCTTGTTAAGTGTCTCGCAATACTGCTCGCTTTTGGACTGTTGCAGTTTACAAACACCTTCTAAGAATAGATTATTAAGTATTTACATAATAAAACATTCAATAAAATAACATTTCAATCTAAGAGTATTTACTGAATAGCTTTCACCCTAAAGCGGTGTTAAATAGTTTAAAGAGGGCATATTGCCATTGCATACCTCAATCAAGACTATCTAAGTACCAACATTTTGATACCAATCAAGGAGATATTATTTAGGTAATATTAAACATTTATATTCATTATGCCGTGTCGCGGTAGCGCGAATCGGTGAGTTAACTATGTTGACATGCCTTTTGTCTCGTATCGGCATCACAACCAATTTTCAATATACACGCCCTTGAAAATGTCTGTATCAAATAGGGACATCTACCAGAGGGTTGCTCAAGTTCAAACAAACCTCCATTTATCTAAAAGTTAAAGAATCATGACAGAATCAGTGCGTCCATTAGGCTCAACCCCAACAGTACCTCGTAACGTTCCGCTCGCACCACCCCCGCCTCCAGCAATGAGTACCCAACGGCAAGCAACGCAAACCCTGGATATGTCAGAAAAAAGTACTCGTATTCCCACACCTTCAGCCCCTCCAATGCCACCCGCATCAGGGAGTGCAGTTGCCCATCGTCCGGGAACTCCCCCCCCAATGGCAGGCCATGCACGTCCCAAAAGTAGTTCAGGGCTGACGATGGAGCATTTAATCAAAGAAGCTTTCGATAAAGGATATTCGGATATACATTTAGGTGTCGGTGAAGTTCCCCGCTTCCGCAGCCGAGGACAAATCGAGTTAACCGATTATCCCGAAACCGATAAAAGCGCATTCATGACGTGGTTGCATGAGATACTAAGTGAGGCAGAAATCAAACGCTTTGAAGAAGCTTTAGAATTTGATGGTGCAACGCAATATGAATTTGCACGGGTGCGGATTAACGTTTTTGATTCGCTGCGGGGTTATGCGATGGTATTGCGGTTGATTCCACTGAAAATTTTAACAATGGAACAATTGCGGTTGCCGACTGTGTTTCGGGATGTTTGTCATTACCACAAAGGTTTGATTTTGGTAACAGGTCCGACAGGTTCGGGTAAATCAACAACAATGGCAGCGATGGTTGATTATATGAACAACGAAATGCCTCGCCATATCATCACCATCGAAGACCCGGTGGAATTTGTTCACCAAAGCAAGAAATCGTTAATTAAACAGCGGGAAGTGGGGATGCACACCCGTAAGTTTGATAATGCTTTGAAAGCTGCATTGCGCGAAGACCCGGATATGATATTAGTGGGAGAAATGCGCGATAAAGAAACCGTAAATACTGCTCTCAAAGCTGCCCAAACAGGTCACTTGGTCATGGGAACCCTACACACAAACAGTGCTGTAAAAACAATTGAGCGGATTCTAAATTTGTATTCGGGTGAAGAACAGGATGCGATGCGTGTTGCTTTAGCAGAGTCACTAGTGACAGTAATTGCCCAAGGGTTATGCCGCACAACCGACGGTAAGCGGGCTGCATTCCACGATATCCTGATTAATACCGAAGCCGTTAAAGAATGGATTAAAGATGGTAAGTACGATGAGATTAGCGAGCTGATGAAACAAGCTAGCTTTGACGGCATGGTGACAATGAATCAATCATTGCTCAATTTGTACCAAGAAGGTCGAATTACTGAGGAGACTGCTTTGGAAATGTCACCTACACCCAACGAAATGGCTCAATTTTTGCGAGGACGGGTTTAGAAAGTCACGTAGGATAGGCATCCTGCCTGTCCTTTGATTTTATTTCCAAGTCAGTTAAAAGTTAAGAACAAACAGTGTAGAGTTATTTTAAGCCAAAAGGTTCCATAAAAAAATATCCCAATAATTGCGTAGGATAGGTGTCTCGCCTGTCCTGGGTTACATGCACATAAGGAGAATTTATTTTGTAGAATTCTCTAATAATAGTTTACTTCTAATTGCCCACTAAATAATGGGCGGGGGAACCCCGCCCCTACGACCCATCCCAAACCATTGACACAAGATACACCACCGCTACCCCAGTTGTTTAAAGGTATTGCACTGTTTACTCCTGGGGGAGATTTGATTTATTGTATCGACCCCAGTAAGCAGGGTCGATGGCATTTGCATTTGTGTACGGCTTTGCAGGAAATTTTAGATTTGCCGGAACCGCCGCATTTTTTGGTTCCTTGTTATACTGCGACAATTGACCGCTGGTTAGACCCCCGCACTCAACAAGTACGAACAGTCGCGGAAGCGCACCCCGTGGTATTGCGGCATCACGCATTACTAAATGCTATTTTTGATACCCATGATTTAGTTTGGCAGCCTGCACCGTGGCAAGAGGGAGTATGCGATCGCATGGTTTTGTTAACCTACCATTCTACCTTCCCTCAGCTTTGGGAAGACCACGATTTAATTGTCCGTATAGATGCCGAACCAGCACCTAAAGTACAGTCAACAGCAATATCGCCTAAGTTAGGCAAACAAAAAGCACAAGCATATGTACTGAGACTATTTGTAGCGGGGCAAAGTCCAAATACCGGACGCATCCTGCAAATACTGCACGAATTATTAGAGAAATACTTAAATCATCCTTATACACTCAAAGTTATCGACGTTTTGAGTCATCCCGACCAAGCCGAAGCAAATCAGGTTTCAGCGACACCGACTTTAGTTAAAGTTTATCCGCTACCAATTCGACGTGTAATTGGAGATTTGGAAAATGTAGAGCGAATTTTAAATATGCTGGGTGCAAATGAATCGGTATAAAATAGGTATAGGAGACACGATATTACCCTGCGGGTTCCGCCTTAGCGGTACGCGTCTCTACATTCTCGTAACGTGAAAAGTTGCCAGGGATTTAGCTAGATATCGCTAATATTTACAAATCCTCTGGATTGATTCCCCTTTCTTGCAGTCGCTTCAACAAATTTTGATATTGCTGACGTTCCTCTTCTAGCTGGTTAAGTGCTGTTTCTTTCTCCAAACGTTCCTCTCCTAACTGGTCAAGTGCTGCTTCTTTCTCTAAACGTTCTTGTTCCCGCAGTTGGTCAAGTTCCACAGAGGTTAGAAATTTCCGTCCATCTGGACGGTAAATTTCTAACCTATCGGATGTCACCTCAAAACGTGTCCCTAACAGCGGACTAACCCAGCCATTGACTTCTTCGATGACTTGTAATGTATCTCCATTACGCAACCAGCCATTTAAATCAATTTTATCTGGGTCGTAGACATAATATTCTTCAGCTCCATAATTTTGATAAAACTGAAATTTCTTAGCCATCTCTTTAAGGCTATTGCTAGGAGATAGAATTTCAAATACAACTTGCACGGGAATATTTCCCTCAAGCCATTGCTTGTAAGAACCTCTATCTCCTTTTGGTGCGCCAAATACAACTAGTGCATCAGGTGCTTGGCAAATGCTGTCTCCTTTAATGGGATACCATAATAAGTCACCTGCGACAAACACGTCATTGCGGGATGCGAATAATATTTCTAAATTTTCCTTGATAGTAACTATCCAGCGGAATTGCTTAGTGTTATCAGCCATCGGTTGACCGTCACTGTCGGGGTAGATGATATCTGGGGTGGTGTCAGGTTGCAGTTGTTGTACCATGCGATTTTCTCTAATTATCGGGGAGGTGGGTACATTGTTACTATTTTACAATGTTAGCTCAAAATTTACCCAAGCTCAATTACTTGAAATCATACTTACAAGCATCCCTAAAATTATTTCTAAAGGCTTTACAGGGTATTCTGTCAAGTCAATTATCACATTTTGATTCTCTAATTTTAAGAATCTCCAAAGACTTCCAGTCGTCACTGAACCGTAAATAATAGTATTTGCATTGTCTTGTTTTTGATTAAATTTTTGGGCTGCAACCATTTCAGCTATACATTGCCCAATTCCAGAATTTAAGTCGTCTTTTTTGGCTTCAACAATGACAGCAACTGGTGCTTGAATCAAAATTTGTTCGGGAGAATTACTAATAATAAAGTCGCAGATTCCATTTAAACCTAATGCTGGTTCCACAATAAAATCTGTACCCGAAAATAGGCTAACTTTTTGCTGTAATATTTCGCGCACTTCAATCAATATTGGACAAATAATCATTTCTGACCTGGCTTTTTCCGAACCAGAGGCAATTGCTAGAGGTAAACTTTTTTCTAAAAATTGGACTAAATAATCGCTAGGGGAAATTGGCTGATAATCCAATAGTAACTTCCCTTGCATGATAGTTAATTGAAAATCCTGTATGACTTTTCGTAAAGTAAAATCACTGTAAGCCATATTATTTATTTGATATTTTGGACTTTTACTTATTAAAATTTTACGTCATGACGACTCAACAGTACTCGGATATGCCAAAAAATAAGATTTCGTAGGTTGGGGAGTCACACAGAAAGCGGGGGTTCCCCCCGTTGTAGCAAGTGACGTTGGAACGTAGTGAAACCCAACAATGGGCAATACGAATGTTGGGTTACGCTGCGCTACACCCAACCTACGAATAATCTTTTTAATTTCAGATATGACAAACAAACATAGTATTACTTACTAAACCTTACGCAAAAACTCTCCCAAACCCTCTTAACTCTGTGCCCTCTGTGTCTCTGTGGTAATTTTTTCTGTTGCCATAAAACAAACTTTCTCAAAAAATCTAAATCAACCCCTCCAAACTTACCTGCAAATCCTTCGTCAAATCAGCAACCGCTTGTCTCGCACCTAGACGACTAGCTTTATAAACCGCATATCTATCTGTCACCGATATCGGTTCACCAATAATAATTTTAGCCTTTTGCTTACCCAAAACCGGACGTTTAGAAGTATTTTCCCCAGTAATTCGAGCTACCATTTG
>JANNFJ010000157.1:0-4269 GCA_031379725.1 Calothrix sp. OTE_75_metabat_31 | reverse complement strand
ACTCCACTGCTCGGTCCAATGGTAACACCCTGACGCTGAGGAGTTAAGATGTTAGTAAAAGCACAGCGTACACCTTTTAAGTCTCCGGCAGTGATGCCAACTACATTTGCATCCTAGTCTAGCCACCACATTACTGTATAGGTATCTCAATCATAAATTCAGTCCCCTCTCCAGGCGTGGAATTACAGATTAACTGACCCTTGTGTTTATCTACTACAACTTGATAGCTAATCGATAACCCCAACCCCGTACCACTTCCAACTGGCTTAGTGGTAAAAAACGGGTCAAAAATGTTCTGTTGCACTGCTTCTGTTATGCCACAACCATTATCAGCAATCTGAATTCTCACTGTACGGTTGTCTACTAGCTCAGTGCGAATGCAAATTGTGGAATTGTTATTGGTTAATTGTCCTTTAGCAGTTGTTTTACCATTAAACACTGACGACTGACCACTAACCATTGACTTTTCCAAAGCATCAATTGCATTACTCAGGATATTCATAAATACCTGATTGAGTTGACCAGCATAGCAACTAACTTTCGGGAATTGTCCGTATTCTTTAATGACTGTAATATTAGGTCGCTCACTTTGTTCTTTCAGTCGGTGCTGCAAAATCATCAAGGTGTTGTCAATTCCTTCATGAATATCTACAGGCTTCATTTCAGACTCATCAAGACGGGAAAAGTTACGTAGGCCTAATACAATATTACGGATGCGCGAACTCCCCATATTCATGGAATCTAGAATCTTGGGCAGGTCTTGTAATATAAAATCAATGTCAATTTCCTCAATTTTTTGTTTTATTACAGGGGAAGGATTGGGGTATTCTTGTTTATAAATACTAATTAAATCCAGCAAGTCTTGCACATACTTACTAGTATATGCAACATTCCCATGAATAAAACTGATAGGATTATTGATCTCATGGGCAATTCCCGCTACCATTTGCCCTAAAGAAGACATTTTTTCACTTTGAATTAATTGGCTTTGGGTACGTTGTAAATCCTGTAGGGTTTGTTGTAAACTTTGATTTTTATCGTTAAGTTCCTGCGTTCTCTTCTCTACTTTCTCCTCTAGGTTATGGTTGTATTCCATTAATTGTTGATTAGCTTCAGCCAAATTGTTATAGAGAATGGCATTTTCCAGAGATATGGCTGCTTGGGTAGTGAGAAGTTGCAGCACTTCTAGGCGATCGCGTGTAAATGCTCCTGTAGTGAGTTTATTTTCTAGGTAAATAATCCCGATTAATTTGCCTTGATTAATAATCGGAATGCACAAAATGCTTTTAGGCTGTTCGCGGATAATGTAGCTATCATCTGCTATGAATGTATCAGCTTTCACATCATCAATTACCAAACTTTCCAAGGTGCGTTTGACGTAATTTACCAAAGTAATAGGAACATCATCGCTCAACTCTAAGCAAATTGATGGGAACTTTGTGGTCGAGCTGGAACTGATTGCGGTAACGGTTAAATGTGAGTTATTAAGTTTACTCAAAATTAAAGCACATTTAGAAGCACCAGCATTCTCCATTACAACTTTTATTAAAGTAGAAGGCAGTTGTTCAAGCTCAATTTCTCCTGAAAGTGCTTGAGATGCTTTAATAACAGCTGCTAAATCTAGAGAGTCAGAAATACTAGTCCTGGAAGCAAGAATTGTTTGGTGATTGCTGAGGCTGGATAGGGATTTATTCTTGGAAAATGTAGTTTTATCGCTGGGATGGAGGCTAAGTTTTCCTTGCTCAAGAATAGGGGCAAGTAATTGGGGATAGCGATTTACCAAATCTTTAACTTTAGCTTTTGCTCCCCAGCGACTGTAAGCATAGTAAGCATCAATTAGATATATTTGGGCAATCTTCTGTTTACCCCATTCTAGATAGAACCTAGCAGCAAGTTCATGAGCGAGGGCTTCTTCATTGATGTACTCATTTTCTTTGGCGAGAGAGATAGCGCGATCATATAATTCCATAGCCTCGAAAAATTTACCAATAACCCTATGCCGTTCTGCCTCTACAAGATAATATTTGTGTAAATAGTTCATTGGGGCACAATCTGCCCATTTTCGCAATTTTTCCTGATTAAATATCACCTTATTGAGAATTATTTGTGGTTCACTATGTTCCAGATGATACACAGCTAGATGAGCTAGCGAATCGTAGAAATGGAATAGAGGAACCACTATCTGTCCTATTCCACCTAATAAATATTGTTCTGCTAAAATGGCATTTTTATCGGCTTTACAAAAGTCGTGAAATAGATAACACAGATATAGCTTACAGAAATTTATATATAAAAATGCAGCTATATCATTCGCTTCAACATGAGCAGATATAGTTAAATTATCAGTACAGTAAGTATCAATTAAATCATGCTTGTCAGCAGTATTATTTATCAAAGTTAAAACTAATTTATGATAAATTTCGTTGTAGTAAAATGCCCTTTTTTGGTTAAGTTTTTGTATAGTTTTACTGTAGGCATTTATCTCTATTTCCAACTCCACCAGGTTTTTACTTATGAAAAAACAAAAGTAGGAATAAGAGTAAAGCGAATAGGATGCAAATTCTAAATCGCCTGTCTCCAGTCCAGTAGAGTATGCCTCTAGTAAAGGTTTTAATGCTTCCCTAAAATGTTCTTTCCAAGGCCTGATCAGAACATTAAATACCTGTATGACCTTAGCTTTAACTTCTTTAGCATCGCACTTAGCCAACAGATTTACAGCTAGTTTGCCAAATTGATAGCCAGTCTCAATATTTCCCACTGCCCCACAGAGAATTAAGCCGTAAGTAACATAAGCAAAGGCAGACAAGGGAGCATTACCATGTTGGAACGATAATTCTATTTCTTTCAGGACAATTAGCGGGAAGAGTTCAGGAGCAACTGCATAGGAAATAGAAATTATGCTAGATAGTATACGCATCGCTGCCAGGGGTTGGGCTTCTATCATTTCCGGGAGATCAATTAAGTCCTCAACACTCTTCCCATTCATATTTGATGTAATTTCTCCCATTGCTAGCTGTATATCTGACTGGCTAGGAATCTGGGGAAACTCCACCCCCAACAAATTCAAAAAGGCTAGCGCAGTATTGACAGCTTCTAGTACTTTATTTTGCGCCCCATAAGCTTGAATTTTGACTTCATAAACTTTGACTTTTTCTATTAAAGTTTTAGCCTGTATCAACACTACTTCGACAAATTTCTCCATCTGCTCAAATTCACCAGCCAGATAAGCCGTCTCTGCTGCTGTCTCATACAAAGCTAGAGATAACTCATATTTATTCTTCCAACTATCATCTGAGAGTAGTTCAATTCCAGTAGTTAAATACCCTACTGCAGCAGGATAAGCTGTTGATACTAAAGCCTTACGTCCGGCTATCAAATTCATTTGAGCTAGTTTGTTACGCTTAGTTTTATCTGCAATCAATTCCACTGCAATATTAAACTGATTAACAAGCTGAAAAATGTTTGCTTCCCTTTCTGTAACTGGGATATTGTTCAATAGTAGTAGCCCAATTTTTAAGTGGATTTGCTTTCTTTGGTCTTCGGGAATCAGAGAATAAGCAGCTTGTTGTACCCGGTCATGGATAAATTTATATTTAGGAATTTGCAAATTCCTTACTGATAATTCTTTAGAGTCTTCGCTTTCAAAATTTTCTTTCTTACCATCACCATGCTGGAATAACTTGTAAACATTATTTTGAGGTACAATTAACCCCTCGTGTAAAGCTTTCCATACATCTGATGCTGTGTCTTCCACAGATTTTTCATATACTGTAGCGAGAGTTTGTAAGTCAAACTCGTTGCCAATACAAGCAGCTAGCATTAAAGCTTGTTGAGTAATTTTCGGCAATTTTCTTAGTTGAATTGCCATAAAATCAACAACATCATCTGTGAGAGTTATCGCCTGAACTTCTACAATATCATATAGCCAAAATCCCACATTAAAGCTAAATTGAATAATGCCATCTTTATATAAAGAAGTAAGTAATTGAGTAGCAAAGAAGGGATTCCCAGTGGTTTTGACAAATATTACTTGTGTAAGAGGAATAGCAAGTGTTTCTTCACATCTTAGTGTATCGGCAATCAAACTATTTAATTCAGTTTGATTTAAAGGTCTGAGAGTATTTTCATTAATAGTTGCTCCCGCTTTTTCGATTTCCTGTAGTGTCAAATAAAGCGGATGTGCCTTTGAAACCTCGTTATCTCGATATGCACCAATCAACAATAAATATTGAGTCTCTGTTTCACTAATTAATAATTGTATTAACTTTA
>JANNFJ010000155.1:0-4933 GCA_031379725.1 Calothrix sp. OTE_75_metabat_31 | reverse complement strand
ACTCCACTGCTCGGTCCAATGGTAACACCCTGACGCTGAGGTTTCTCTGGTTGGTGATTTACTAATGATAGTTGATAGCGGGATAGAATTGTTGCCAACACTAATTTTATTTCAAACATAGCTAAAGCTTGACCTATACAGGCACGAACACCACCACCAAAAGGTATAAATTCATAGGGAGAAAATTCGCGTTCGAGAAAGCGTTCTGGCTTAAACTGCTTAGAGTCTGGATATAAATCTTCACGATGATGATTCAGATAAATGCAAGCGGATATTATTGTACCCGGCTCTAAAATATGTCCTAATAGCTCTGCTGGTTCTTGCACTATTCTGGGTGTAGTAAACATCCCAACGGGGTAAATTCGTAAGGTTTCATTACAGACAGCACTCAGATAAGGTAGCCGGAAAACACTCATAGGATCTGGAGATTCATCCAGGGTATCCAGTTCTCGTAGCAATTTTTCCCTCACTTGTGGCACATAGTAAATCCAATAAAATGCCCAAGTCATTGTCGTTCCAGTGGTTTCAAGTCCAGCCACCATCAGAGTTATCAACTCATCACGTAACTCTTGATCCGTCAAGATTTGACCTTCTTCGCTCTTAGCTGACATCAGCAAGGAGAGAATATCGATGCGATCTGGATCGGGGCGATCGCGGCGTTGTGCAATTTCTGCATAGAGCAATTTATCTAATTGCTGGCGTCGGCGCAAAAACTTTCCCCAAGGACTCCAAGCTCCAACATCTTTTTGCAAGGAAGGGAACAGCAGGAAGCTAGAAGTGAGGGGAGATCCAAATACATCAGAAATTAACTCAACTACTAGATGCTTGATCTGTTGGTAAACTTCTCCTGTGTATAAACCAAAGACAGTCTGGATCATAACTTGTAGAGAAATCTCCTGCATGACAGTACGAGCTAAAAAAGGCCGATCTTCTGGTATCTGACTAAAAACTTGTTCAGCAATAGTACAGATTAGCTTACCGTAAGTACGCATCCGTTCCCCATGAAGGGAGGGCATCAAAAGTTGTCGCCGCCGTTTGTGGCGATCCCCCCCTAACATGAAGAGTGAATAGTCCCCAAGTATGGGTTGCAAAGTTTTGTTTAACTCACCTGGTGCAGCAAACTTCTGAAAATTATTCTTGAAAATCTCTTGAATTGCCTGGGGATGATGTACAAATACTGTAGTACCTCCAAAACCAACTACTTCACCTGTAAAAATATCGGGATATGCCTGACCAGCTCTTTTCAAATATCCTACAGGGTCAGTAATCCACTGGAGTTTTTGTAGAAATGGAGGAGTTTTCAGAGGATTGGGTAGTTGTATTTGTTTGTTCATAAATAGTATCAAGGTATCAAGTCTTAAACGATACATAAATTTGATTAAGTAGTGTGTATGTTTTTTAAACACAACTGTATCAATCTATTTTCTGAATTGGAATTTGCAGATTTTAGTAAGATGTAAATAACTCCATACTTTCTACAATTTGATAGCGGCCAGACTGAGAATACCAATCGAGGTTTCCTCGTATCCAGGAATGCAATCCAGATAAATATTTTGCTATTTCAGTATCTACTTCTTTCCCGAAACATGGGATAGAAGCTTCTAAAATAGCCATAGATTTTACCTCTTTATCATGTAGCTCGGCAGCACTTGTAATCGCGTCTTCTAAAGTTGAATTATGTTGAATTTTTAGTATCAATACTAAGTTGTGAACTTCACCAGCCGACATTTCCCGCTCAACCGAGAATATATCATTAGTCCAGGCAAGAATATTAGTTGTCATCCTGTTTATTTTGTTTATGATTTCGTGATTTCGTAAACAATACGGAATTATCACCTGATCGCAAAACTCAATTAAGTTTAAGCAAAGAGTTGCTGCTGCACTTGAGCTACGTATCGCAATGTAAGCGTCAAGATCGGGTAATATTAGTTGTACGCGGTTATTAGCTTCCTCCAAACATCCGTGGAAGTAGTCCTCAAAATTGCGGACAAAATGATGGAAAAATGTTATACTTCCTCTTTTAATTATTCGCTTTCGTATATCACTTAAGGCGTAGCCAAGTGCTATATCTTGGCTTGTGAGTTCTGCTCCATTTAATATTTCTATAAATCTGTTACAAAAACTTTTTAGGAATTCAGGTTGTTTACCTAAATATGACATATCGCATTGGTCATCCCAAATAAACAGCCAACTGATTACGTCATTTGCAATCTTTAACTCCTCAAGCTGACAATTAGGATATGCACTTGCAGCTAGTAAATAAAACTTTGACTTGCTAAACTGCTGATAAGCTGATTCATCTTTCAGTAAATTGAAGCGCGTTACCCATTCCAGTGCATAATCTTCCAGGACATCCACATGCTTATTTATTTGCGACGGAAATGGGCAGTATAAATTAGGGGAAATGAATTTTTCCATAAATAACTCTAGGTATTAAAGGGAATAACAGAAAACACAAATAACAGGGGCACGAAACAATTTTACTTCTAATCGCAATTACTGAATCACCACTTTTAATACAGTGCATAAATGATATTTATTAACACTGCAAGTGATATTTCAATATAGCTTGCGGTTATAAAATTTAGTCTGTGCAAGCATTATTTAATTTCTTATTAAAATTGTTAACCGTATTTATCAGTAATTAATCAGGTTTGTAAAAAGAATTAAATACTTTGTCAAAAAAAATTAAATACTTAGAAATTATTACACTTTAGCCTTAAGATCGCAACCTTGTGTAGATTGGGTTAAAGTAAGTCAGTTTCTGAAGTATTGACGAAAATTGCTAAATACTTGTATACCTTGATTGTTGATTTTTATGAGTTTTTCAATACATTTCATTAGATATAATAATAGTATTTAGTTTATTTAAATACTGTTTAAATAAGTAATTATTCGTAAATATCAAGAAACCATGACATTGCTGAAAGAATATTCATTACGCAGATTCATCAGACGTTGATCCAAATACAAAACTAAAAATATCGGGAATCAATAAGTATTAATCATTAGACACAAAATCATCTGTCAAATAGTAGATGCAAGAATGGCGATATTTCACTAGTAAAAAATATAACTAGTAAGCAAATAGACCTCAAGTATCAAGCAAATATAAGTCTAGTAGTCGATGACAAATTTACAAAGTTGAGAGGCGAAGTTTGTTGAACTTGTTTCCAGTAGTCCATGTCATTAATTTTGACCCTTTCGAGAAAACCAGATCCCCGACAACTCCTGCGGATAACGCTGGCTTTGAAGAGGGTTAGACCTCTCAGATAGGACTAATAGACCGTAGGGGCACGAAATATCGTGCCCCTACAATACCGTGGGATAGCGAAAAGTCCTCCTGTGGGGAGTGATACCCCTGGTTAGCCAGCGGCATCCTCCAAAAAGTCGGGGATCTAACAGCCCATCATAATGACATAGACCTATTAGTCTCGATACCATATGCGAGGCTTAAGCAAACCAGCCGGATGACAGCCCAAAGCATAAATCCCCAAAAATCTACAGAAAAAGAAAAATAAATAATCGTTAAACCATGACCAACTAAACCTGAGAACGCGCTATCATCGTATATCGTCAGGTTTCCTTCAGTATTCCTTGATATCCCCCATGACTGCATCCTACTCCGCATCTAAACCTTCCACATCCAAAGCAGGTTCTAACGCTGCTAACACTTCCATCACCAACCACCGCACGGTCGATGTGAGCAAGCTGAGTCAGATGTACCAGCATTATGTCGAAATCAAAGAGATGCATCCCCATGCAGTACTTTTTTACCGGGTGGGTGATTTCTTTGAATGCTATTTTGAAGATGCAGTCACCCTAGCGCAAGAATTGGAACTAGTTCTCACTAGCAAGCAAGCAGGAGAACAGGGACGGGTCGCAATGTCGGGTGTACCCCATCACGCATGGGAACGTCACGCTACAGATTTGGTGCAAAAAGGCTATGCAGTGGTAATTTGCGACCAAGTGGAAGATGCTTCGGAAGCGATGGGTAGGTTGGTGCGTCGGGAAATTACACGGATTATTACTCCTGGTACGTTACTCGAAGATGGGATGTTGAAAGCTAGTAAGAATAATTACCTAGCAGCGGTCGTAATTGCCGGGGATGCTTGGGGCTTGGCTTATGCAGATATCTCGACTGGAGAGTTTGTAACGACGCAAAGTAGCAATTTGGAGCATTTGAGCCAAGAAGTAATGCGGTTGCAGCCTGCAGAAGTTTTGATACCAACGAATGCACCCGATTTAGGAGCATTGTTACGTCCGGGGGAAAAATCTGCAAGCTTGCCGGAATGTTTGCCTGCGAGCTTTTGCTATTGTATGCGATCGCAAATCCCTTTCTCCCAAGGTGAAGCTCGCAGCAGGTTACTACAAAAGTTCAAGGTTCGCTCTTTAGAAGGTGTCGGGTGCGAACATTTACCCTTAGCAGTTCGTGCTGCGGGTGGGTTGCTGGAATATTTAGAGGAGACGCAAAAGGAAGGGACAATTCCTCTCCAACCGCTTCGTACTTACACGCTTTCAGATTTCTTAATTGTAGATAATCAAACGCGCCGTAACCTGGAAATTACGCAGACGGTGCGGGATGGTACTTATCACGGTTCCTTGCTGTGGGCGCTCGATAGAACGAGTACGGCAATGGGCGGACGAGCCTTGCGAAGATGGCTGTTACAACCGCTACTCGATGTCAAAGGAATTCGGGCGCGGCAAGATACAATTCAAGAATTGGTGGAAAATACTGCCCTGCGTCACGATATCCGGCAGCTATTGAAACAAATTTATGACTTGGAACGATTGACGGGAAGGGCTGGTTCGGGTAAAGCAAATGCCCGCGATTTAGCAGCTTTGGCAGATTCTCTATCTAGGTTGCCCGAATTAGCTTACTTAGTGTCGGAAAGTAATTCGCCTTTTTTAAAGGCTTTACAAAGCGTTCCCT
>JANNFJ010000133.1:0-7293 GCA_031379725.1 Calothrix sp. OTE_75_metabat_31 | reverse complement strand
CTAGAATCCGGGTTACTTCAAGAAACCCGGATTCTTTGAACTCGTCAAAATAATACTATTGTAGGTATTATGATGTTGGGTTGCGCTATCGCTACACCCAACCTACAATAATTAACCCCGTGGTGTAGTATTGCGTAAATTAGCTGGAATTTGCTTGGGAATTGTCCAGTAATATACGGTTTTACCGTTAACATTGACGGTTTTTTCTGGTTTCCAATCACCCATATCGAAAGCGTGGGAAACAATGCGGGTACCGGGTTTGAGTTGTTGGAAAAGTTGCGATCGCAGTTTTACATTCAACTCCGGCAGCAAGTACAATGTCACAACTGTAGCTTTGCTAAAATCTGTCTTGAATAAATCTTGTTGAAGGAACTTCACTTTGTCAGTGACACCTTCTTTTTGAGCATTTGCATTTGCTTCTTTGATACGTTCGGGGTCAATATCTATACCTATTCCCTGCGTTCCAAATTTCTTTGCTGCAGTAATAGGAATTCGTCCGTCACCACTACCAAGGTCATATAAAACATCATTTTTGCCCACTTTGGCTAACTCCAACATTTTATCAACTACTTCCGTCGGCGTAGGCACGTAGACGACATCAGGTGTCCGTTCTTGCGTTTGACTCGCGGGTGTAGTTTCTTGCACTTGTACCGTGTTCGGTGGTGCTTCGCTACGTTCTTGCGAACTAACTTGTTGAGTGCAGCTTGCTAGAACTAAACTACCAAGACTTAAAGCTGTTAGTAATACTTTAACCATGATGACTCCTTTAGAAAGAGGGGGAAGGGGAGAAGGGACAAGAGGAGAAGGGGGGGAAGGGGGAAGAGGAGAAGGGGGGAAAGGGGTAATATTATGTATTTTCCCTTCCCCCTTCCCCTTTAACCTTTTCCCTTCTTCTTTTACTCCTTACTCAACATCAATACGGGAACACCTGTAAGCAGAACGATTACGCCGATGCTGCCGCCGATACCCGTATAGTTGATGCTGGAATATAGTAAATACGCGCATGTGGCGCAAAATAGTAACGGAATGATGGGATAAATTGGCACACGAAAGGGGCGGGATACTTCCGGTTCTCGCATACGCAAGACGAATAAAGCAATGCCTGAAAGTAGAAAAAAGAACCAGAAAACGGGGGCAGTGAAATCTACCATCGTCTCGAAACCTTTACGGGTCATAGCACCCAGAATAACTAGCGTGAGTGCGATCGCACCCTGTACTATCAAGGCATTTTTAGGGGTACTATTATTCCAGTGTCCGAGAAACGCAAATAAACGGAAGTCACGTCCTAATGCATAATTAGTGCGGGCACCTGTAAAAATGGTGGCATTGGCTGAACCTAACGCAGAAACAGCGATGAGAAAACTAATAAATTTTGCTCCTGTTTCACCAAAAACAAGACGCATCATGTCGGCTGCTGGGGCTTGAGATTTTGCCATACCTCCCAATCCCAACCCATGTAGATATGCAAGATTGATTAATACATAAATGATGGCGACTATGGCAATGCTACCTAGTAAAACCTTAACCATATTCCGCTGACTATTGCGTACCTCTGCCGATAGATATGCAGCTTCGTTCCAACCACCATAAGTAAGTAAAACAAATACCATAGCCAAACCAAAGGTAGTTTGCTGGGTGGGTGCGGGTGTAGTAGCTGCTGGTTGTGCGGTGGCAACGAAAATACCCACACCGATAACGAGTAGCAACCCCAGTACTTTGGCAACGGTGAGTAAATTTTGCGTCCACTTACCTTGGTTAATGCCGACAACGTTGAGAGTGGTCAGGAGTGCGATCGCTAAACTAGCATATATCGCTGAAGAATATTCCCCCAAGCCCAATAATTGCGAAGCATAATCTCCAAACACGAATGTTAGTAAAGCAATCGACCCTGTTTGAATTACCATCATTCTTGCCCAGGCAAACAAAAACGCTAGTTTTTTACCGAAAGCACGCATTAAATAGAAGTAAGTTCCCCCTGCGTCGGGGTAAGCTGTTGCTAACTCGGCATAGCATAATGCTCCAACGAAAGACATTATCCCACCCAACAACCACGCCATTAAGGCGACTTGGGCACTTGCTGCGTTTGCTGCCACAAGTGCAGGTGTCTCGAAAATGCCTACACCTACAACCATTCCCACAATCAAAGCGCTGGCATCGATAGTAGAAAGTGTTTGCTTGGGAGTCGAAAGGGCTGGTTCTGGCAATGTTACTTTTGATGCCATAATATCTATCTCATGGAGTTTTTGCGTAATGTTCCTAAAGTACAAAAGTCTATACTCGTAAGCTTTAGGAATCATTGTGTTGCTGTTTTCTCAATTTATTATTTCAGCATTTACACAGTGACTAAACGTTATTTATAGAACAAAAATTTTGCCAATATTTTCTTGATCAAAGTATACTCATACGTTCTTACTATGCTTGAGTTTCACAATCGTAGATAAATGTGACATGAAAATTTTATGAAAACATTTTAATAAATTATTTATATATTTCACGAATATGGTTTTTAAATCAATATAACTTTGGGATGAAGAGAGGAATCACAATATGTGATATAAACAAAAATATTTTAGAAGTGTATCAAGATTTTAACTATGCACCCTTTTCCCTTGCAGTATTGCCTACACTGCCGAATCGCACGACCAATTAACCCTCACTCACTGCAGTGGGGGTTTTTGATGTAGCTTTTATTTCTTGACGCTGAAAAATAATCATTTCATTCCCAACAACAGGATTGCGTGCAACTAATCTATCTTGCGAGTCAAATATTTCTAAACGGCTAAAATCTAACTCTTTTGCACGCAAGAACATATCAGCTGCTAATTTATCTTGCTGCGAATTTTTGAGACTATACCAATTATTATTAATTGTCACAACCAAGCTGCTATTGCGGAAATTAGCTTGAATCGATTTGACCAAACCATCTTCGATTGTATCGGTTACAGACGAAACTCGATTTTCTATTGCTGCAATTAATATCTGTTCGGGTGTTAAAGGGGCAACCTCTACAGCTTTAATGGATGGTTCTGGCGTTGGTTCAATAGTTGGTTCAATCGCTGGTGTTTCTGCAATTGCTTGTGGTGTTTCCTTAACTACGGGGGGTAGTGGAGGTCCAATTGCGTCTAGTGGAGGTGTTTCTTCAACTGCTGGGGTGGTTGGAAGCACTTCGGGTGGAGTTGTGACGATTGTCGGTACTTCGGGTGTAATTGCGATTTGTGGAGGAATACTAGCCAACAATGATGAACCAGTCCATAAAACAATTACCACTGTTACAGCAATAATTCCGCTTAACACAGTAGCCGAAAGCGTTTCGAGTTTATCAACCATCGATTCTAAAATTCCAATAATTCTCCGTAGAAATTGGATAAATTTAACCTTCCAAAATGGTTGGGGTGTCTGGTATGGTTGACGACGTTCGGGTTTGCGTGGAATAGGGGGTTGGGAGTTGGGATTGTCTTGGGACATGGAACTTTCAGCGGATACAGCTAATCTAAGAGTCCGGTTGCCTTAATTTATCACTTTGTCAGGCTTCGATTTGGCTATACTACTACACTTGAATGGGGAAAGTTATGAATTTCAATCGACGTAAGTTTTTATACATACTCAGCGGGTTAGGTGCGATCGCAGCGGTATTCAGTGGTTGTAGCGTAGATGGCAAAACAAGAAACAATTCTGAAAACCGTGTTAAACCACAATCAAATACCGCAGTTAATAAAGATAAATTACTTTTGCGGTTTGTTTCCGTTGCTGATACTGGTACAGGTGCCAAAGGACAATACGCAGTTGCAAAAGCAATGACAAATTATCATAGCCAAAATCCATATGATTTGGTGGTTTTAGCTGGAGACAATATCTATACTAATGGTGAAATAGAGAAAATTAACGAAGTTTTTGAACGTCCTTATGCAAAATTATTAAAGAAGGGTGTGAAGTTTCAAGCATGTTTGGGTAACCACGATATTCGCAGCAATAACGGTAATGACCAACTCAAGTATGCTGCATTCAATATGAAAGAGCGTTATTACACATATAGCCGCGACCAAGTACAATTTTTTGTATTAGATACCAACGGTAATGCTGACATGAAAACTCAGTTAACTTGGTTAGAAAAAGAATTAGCTAATTCCAAAGCACCTTGGAAAATTGTTTACGGTCATCACCCAATTTATGCATCGGGTGTATATGGTAGTAATCCAGAATTTATTAAAGCATTTACACCTATTTTTCAAAAGCACAATGTCCAACTTTATATCAACGGACACGAACACCACTACGAACGTACAAAAGCTATCAATGGTACAACCTATTTAATTTGCGGTGCGGGTGCGGGTACTCGTCCGGTTGGCAAAAATGAATGGACGGAATATTCTGCCGAAAGGTTGAGTTTTGCTACATATGAAGTCTACGCAGATAGAATAGAATTAAAGGGCATCGGTACAGAAAATCAAGTTTTCGATCAAGGCATAATTCCACTCAAATCAATTTAATTTCACCAATGAAAATTAAGCGTATCGCCATTCATTCGTTTCGCGGGATTCGAGATTTAAATTTAGTGTTTGACGATACTCAACCAACGGTACTTATTGGTATCAACGGGGTTGGAAAATCGAGTATTTTAGATTGTATGGCGATATTGCTTTCTAAATTTACCAGTCCGGTTCAATATCCTACGACTTCTGGACGTTTGTTTAGGGAAGAAGATATTAATAACGGCTGTAATGAAACTCATAACGAGATTACAATTGTACTTGATGGTAAAGAAATTAGCTGGTCGTTAACCAAGGTACAAAAACGACGTAATAAAGATACAAATAGTAACTTAATTGAGCTAAAAAAACTAATCGAAGACACCCAAAATCAATTAAAAGGAAATCCTCAGTTCAATTTACCAGTTGTTGTTCACTATGCTGTTAATCGTGCTGTAATCGATATTCCGCTCAAAATGCGTAAAAACGTCACTTTTGAGCCAGTTGTAGCCTACGAACAAGCTTTAAACGGGGTACAAATTAACTTTAGTAATTTCTTCCAATGGTTCCGGACATTAGAGGATTTAGAAAATGAAGAAAGACGTGATGACCAAAATCATTTAAATCCACACCTCGAAGCAGTTCGACAAGCAATTTATTCGGTATTACCAGGATTTTCTAATTTGCGAATCCGACGGTCACCATTGCGAATGACCGTTACCAAAAATAGCCGAGAAATAATTATAAATCAATTATCCGATGGTGAGAAATGTTTGCTAGCATTGGTCGGAGATTTAGCCTGGAGATTTGCGATCGCAAACCCAAGTTTAGACGAACCACGTCACGGTCAAGGTGTAGTTTTAATCGACGAAATCGAACTCCATCTACACCCTAAATGGCAGCGTGAAATTATCCCCAGCTTGATACGGACTTTTCCCAATTGTCAGTTTATTATTACTACCCATTCACCACAAGTACTTAGTCACGTACAACCAGAGGGAATACACATATTAGAAAACACCGAAACAGGTATTGTTGTTAGTGGTGCAGAAAGTTCTTTTGGACGTGATAGTAACAGCATTCTCGAAGACTTAATGGAAGTCCCTGAACGTCCTCAAGAAATCAAAGATAGACTCAGCGAATTATTTGAACGCATTGATGACAACAATATCGAAGGTGCAAGAAAGCTGCGTCAAACCCTGGCAACGCAAATTGGTGAAGACGAACCCGAATTTGTACGTGCGGATGTATTAATTCGACGCAAAGAAATAATGAATCAACGTTAGTTTTTTAAGTCAGGCATCCTGCCTAACTTACGTGATGGTGTATCTACAGCTTCATCATCTTGCCTGTGCAGTGAAAAATTCAGGTAATAGCAAGAAAAAAGTCAGGCAATAGTAATAAAAAAGTCAGGCAGTATGCCTAACCTACATGATTGTGCATCTACAACTTTCTACAAAGCACAATACATTTTAACTAGCATGAAATATATTCAAAAGCAAAAACAACCGAGTAGTTTAACTACTTGGAATCAAAAACAAGCTAAAAAAGCATCAATATCAAATTGGAGTTCTTTTACCAA
The DNA here is from genome assembly GCA_031379725.1 of Calothrix sp. OTE_75_metabat_31. Taxonomy (GTDB): domain Bacteria; phylum Cyanobacteriota; class Cyanobacteriia; order Cyanobacteriales; family Nostocaceae; genus JANNFJ01. The sequence continues at coordinate 1,245 of JANNFJ010000133.1, read as the reverse complement.
ATCCGTCAAAAATGATGTTTATCAATCTTTACTGGAGGAACAAGGTTATATATGCTGTTACTGCGGAATTAGCATTTCACGCAAAAATTGCCACATCGAACATTACCGTCCAAAAAGTAAGTACCAAGATTTAACTTTTGAATATACCAATCTAATCGCTTCCTGCCAAGGTGAAGACGAAATTAAACCCACAAGACCAGTTCACTGCGGACACAAAAAAACAAACTGGTTTGACGAAGAATTCATGCTTTCACCATTGAAACCCGATTGTGCAAGCTATTTTCGATACACTGGGGCAGGTGATATATTACCAGCAAACGACCCCAGCAAAGAAACCGCAGCCGAAACCACAATTGAGCATTTAGCCCTCAATATCAATAAATTGCGAAAAATGCGTCGAATTGCAGTTGATGCGGTTCTAGAAGGCATAGAGGAGTTAAATAAGCAAGAAATTCAACAGTTAGCTGCATGTTATCAAAAAGTCGATAGTCAAGGTAAAAATACACCGTTTGTGGCTGCGATCGCATATTTCCTCGACCAATTTTTTCTAATATAATTCTTTTGCTGAATCACCTAAAAATAATATGATTCTCGAAGCGGTAATGCTTCAAGTCAAACCCGGTTTGGAATGCGATTTTGAATCTGCATTTCAACAAGCTTCTAAAATTATTTCATCAATGCATGGGTACTTATCCCATGAACTTCATCGCTGTATTGAAGTCGAGGGTAAGTATCTATTATTAGTACGTTGGGAAAATCTGGAAGCGCATACTGTTGGTTTTCGCAATTCACCCCAATATCAAGAATGGAAGCAACTACTGCATCATTTCTACGACCCATTCCCCACAGTCGAACATTTTGATATTGTATTTGACTCGAATATAGCTAGGACTTACGCAAAAATTACGGAATAATAAACCACTCCAGACGCTGAGGGCACATCAAGAGGGTTTGGGAGAGTTTTTGCGTAAGTCCTAATAGCAATCTTGAATCATTTGTGAGAATTAATAATTCCGGTTTCTTGAATAAACCGGGATATTACAGCGGATTGCAGGCTTATGAAGTATAGCATATCACCCCGCAGTCAAGAGGGCGCAATGCCTTGCGCCCCTACATGCGTACTCGATTAAAATGAAAATTGCTGTAATACTCCAAAACTGTCATTCTAACTACTGCAAAACTGTCATTCTGACCGAAGGGTTCGCGCTTCGCGTTCCCGCAGGGTAGAATCCCATGTTACGAACG
>JANNFJ010000084.1:0-3020 GCA_031379725.1 Calothrix sp. OTE_75_metabat_31 | reverse complement strand
AATTTACCTTCGGGGCCAAAAACACCGCAATTATTACGGTTGCTAAAGTTTGTTTTCCGTCCCATTAAGTATGTGGAAGACTACGTGAAAGCTTATGGTGACACCTTTACAGTATTTAACAAAAGCGGCAATAACCTAATTTATTTTTCCCATCCTCAAGCCTTAGAACAGATATTTACCGCTGATTCTAGCTATTTTGAAACTGGTCGAGGAAATCGGATGTTGAGGTTCTTGCTTGGAGATAATTCCTTGCTTATTTTAGATGGCGATCGCCACTCCTCACAACGGCAATTACTCGCACCTCCGTTTCATGGTGACAGAATGCGGGCTTACGGTGACACAATCCGTGAAATTACTGAGCAAGTAATGAGCGAATGGCAGGTTGATAAACCTTTTAATATTCGTGCGTCGATGCAGGAAATTTCGCTAAGTGTAATTCTTCGTGTCGTATTTGGTTTAGATGAAGGACAGGAATTAGAACAACTGCGGCAAGTAATGAGTTCGTTAATGGAATTTATTAACTCTCCCTTAATGTCGAGTTCGTTCTTTTTTAGATTTTTACAAAAAGATTTTGGTGCTTGGAGTCCTTGGGGTCGAGTACAACTGCAAATTGCTCAAATCGACAAATTGATTTATAGTTTAATTACTAAAAGACGCGCTGAGAATAATCTTTCTAGGCAAGATGTCTTAAGTTTGATGATGGCTGCAAGCTACGACGACGGTCAAGCAATGTCTGATATTGAATTACGCGATGAATTAATGACGTTGCTATTAGCAGGACATGAAACTACTGCATCAGCATTAACATGGGCTTTTTATTGGCTCGACCGTTTACCCGAAATACGCGAAAAGCTATTAAGCGAAATTAATTTACTTGGGAATAATTGGCAACCAACAGACGCAGCAAAGTTACCTTATTTAACAGCAGTATGCCAGGAGACGCTACGAATTTATCCAATTGCCATGAACAGTTTTCCCCGAATTGTTAAAAAGCCAATTGAAATTATGGGTTATAAATTACCTGCTGGGACTGCGATTGTACCAAGTATTTATATTGCCCATCATCGTGAAGAAACCTATCCCCAATCAAAGCAATTCAAACCGGAACGCTTTTTAGAAAGGCAATTTTCACCATACGAATATTTTCCTTTTGGTGGTGGCAATCGTCGCTGTATTGGACTCGCATTTGCTATGTATGAAATGAAGATTGTTCTAGCAACGGTTATTTCGCAAATGCAGCTTTCATTGGTTGATAAACGTCCAGTAAAGCCAGTACGTCGCGGTTTGACTGTGGCAACACCAGCAGGTATGAGAATGGTGGCAAAGCCAGTTGTGAAAATGGTAAAAACTTCTGTAGCAGTTTGAGTGAGGGGTTATTATATTTCCAACTTTTTAAAGGATACCGTTGGTAAATAGAGGGTAATACCCCTCAGCCCTAGCCGTATATAGCCTTCTCAAATGCCTAAAATCCCGCCCTACCATAAAATGGTAGGGCTAATCGAAACGAACGCGAGTGCGTGTCCCTTCGGAACTCAGCCTGCTGAAAGCAGGCTTTGTTCTGATTAGCCCCAGGCTTACAGCCTGGGGCGGTCTTGTGGGTCGTCGATGGGTTCTCTCAAAAGGGTCAGAATCTGGGTTTATTCGAGAAACCCAGATTTATATAATAAAACTAGATGTAGGGTGTGTTACAGCTTCTGTAACGCACCGTAAATTGAAGATGATATAGCAATCCTAGATGATTTGTGAATAATATAATTCTGAGAATTAACCACAGAGTACACAGAGAACACAGAGGAAGAGAAGATGAGAGGAAGAGCGATATTTTACAAATGATTTAGGAGTGCTATATGTCATAAAAATGGTGCGTTACGCTTACGCTAACACACCCTACGAACTACAAACATTGATTAATTTTGGATTAGTTTTTAAAAACTGTTTCTAATTGCCCTTCCAAATCATCTAATAAAGCATCTACATCTTTTCCAAGTTGTCCAAAACAAATAGGTGGCGCTGTTTCTGGTTCAAAATATATTAATTTAAGCTGGTCTTTGCCGATAGCAATCATTAATACTTCGATTTCAGGTTTGTGGTGTTTGACAAGTCCTAAAATCTCTTGGAGTCGATTTTCGATTCGATCGTTGAAACCTTCAATTGCTGTTTGAGGACAGTAAACGAAATGTGGTGTTGGTTCTAAGTTAATGCCGATAGTTCCTTGACTGTTACCATGTTGTAACCACAATCCCCAAGATAATGCTGCTAATTCTTGGTGATGGGTCTTGACAAATTTATCTAATTGGTGTCGCCATTTATTATCGGCAGTTTCGGGTTGGGGATTGGTAAACATCGAATACAATTGGGGAGAGGAAATTAATTATGTGTTGTCGAAAAGTCTTGGTAGGGGCGCAAGGCATTGCGCCCTGATATTATGTTCGTATATCTATTGTTTGTAACTATCTTAAACCGCTTTGAACGCGCCAAAGACTTGCATAAACGCTTTGATTTTCTAATAGCTGTTCGTGGGTTCCGGATTCTATAAATTGTCCGTGTTCCATGACATAGATACAATCAGCATTGCGAATAGTGGAAAGACGGTGTGCTATGGCAATCGTCGTCCTATTTGCCGTAATCCTTTCTAATGACCGCTGGATAGCTGCTTCGGTTTCGTTATCAACGGCCGATGTGGCTTCGTCGAGGATTAAAATCGGCGGGTCTTTGACGATTGCCCGTGCGATCGCAATCCTTTGTCTTTGCCCCCCTGATAGTTTTTGCCCGCGTTCGCCAACTATTGTTTGATATCCTTCGGGTGTCGGTGGCACTGGCCCGGCGCGACGATCTTGGCGGTGGAGCGTCCTCAAATATATCATCGCCGTAGTCCTGGTCATAGGCCTGCGGCTGCGCACACAGGGCGCCTGGCCGCTGCAAGGAACGTTGCGGGTTTTCGTAACCGGCCCCGGCGTAGCCGAGATCATCCTGTTGACCCCGCCGGAAAGCATCCGGGTTTGCCCGTGGGGCTTGCAGGC
>JANNFJ010000078.1:0-7766 GCA_031379725.1 Calothrix sp. OTE_75_metabat_31 | reverse complement strand
CGCTTAAGGCATTTTAAGGTAACTATAATTATGGTTACATCTTTTTATTTTACTTGCCTGGTTACGTAAATTGGCGCAGCGATACTCAATTATTGAAATGTCATTTACGTGTAAATTGCTGTATCGTAATAGCGCCCACCTTCGTAAGGGGGGTAAATGAGCAACGGTACAGAAAGTTACGCTAAGGCTGAAAGTCTTACAGGGCAAGCGTTTTGCAAATCACTTTTTTTGCACCTCAACCTTAATGTGGTTTTGAGACCCCCTCTATTTGCAGAAGACAGTGGTTTCAAAATTGACTTGTTTGCAGTTTCTTACACGTATCTAGACTTATTGGTCGCAGTTTACGGTGTAACCAAAAATGGCATCTGGGTTATTGAACAAATCAGGTAAAAGCACGGAACTTCCTCCTGTACTTGGATTTCTTCCCCTTGCATTTGCCAAAAAAGCTCCAAAGTTGAAAGCCACGAACGGATATATTTTGGGAGTTCCATTAAAACGTGTCGTTTCTGTTTTACGGTCTTGAATACCCTGTGCGCTACGAGGGTCATTTTCAAAGTAAGCAAAACCATTAACTTCTGAGATAAGTATTCCCGATTTTTGGGAATTAAGAATTAATAGAATAAGCACCTTGCGACCGCTCGCTAACTTTAACACAACTAACCGTTACATTTGCAGCCTCACCTACGTATGTTATGGAAGCAGCAAATACTGGAGACCCGCTTAAAGACCCCAGCATGGATAAAGCACTGAGGGCGATGAATTTTTGCAATTTCATAAATATAGATTTTTTCTTCGTATGTTATACAAGCTTTAGAGATTAATCAAATGTGAAAAAACCAACTAATTAAGCATTTTGATGACACTTCCGTCTGAGTCAATATAGGTCTCTCCTGGCTTCATTTCCGTTCCGTCTGGCTTAAAAATTCTTTCTCGTCCTGTAAATATACCGTTTTCCATTACAGGCTGAGTTTTGACTCCAGATGGCTTGATTACGCTTCCGTCAGCTTCAACCTTAGTTCCATCTGGAAAAGTTGCAGTTTCCCCTATAGGAATATCTATTCTGAGCATTCCATCTTTTTTAGTGGTGTGTCTCTGTAATTCTGGTGAGAGGTCTCCATTGGTGTAAAATCCTGGAAATTTTTGTTTAATAATCTGCAAAAATTCTTTAGGAGTATATTTCATCCCAATAGGAGGAGAAATTTTGGATTGATTTGTAAGAGTTCCCTGAGTAGGTGTTTCATCGGGATTAGGCTTCGGCGTAGATTGCGACATGGAAGGCATGATTCCAATAACTACAGAGGATAATCCTATGATAGAAACGCACAAACCAAGTGTTGTAATTTTTGCAATAGAACGTGACATGAGATTATAGCTCCACTTTTGTTCGTTAAAAAAAATTAATTACAAGCTATTTCACTAACTTATTTTTTTTATTCGTATAATTTATACATATTTACCGCCTTACAGTCTCTCTATCGTAAGGAATATTAATCATATGAGTTAGCCCATATAGTCATTGTACTGAAATAGCTAGTAGGGATTTTCTTTACCTATACTTTGATAATATTCTTTTGTTCTGAGCGCAAGCGTTTCTAGTACAAAATTGAAATATATTCGTAGTTCTTCAATTGCCCTTTCTTTAAGAAATTCACACTCTGGACTTGATTTAAAATCTTCTTCCGATGCATAAGATGCATCCGCTAGTGATGACTGTTCTGTAAACTTATCAAAGTACACTTTAACAACAACCTCACACCAACCCCAGAGCGAATCTTTCATTAGGTTATCCAAAATTTTTTGTACTTTTTCGGCATTGTTAATTAATTTGTAATCAGTCGTTTTTTTGATTGCATAAATCTCAAATATAAAGCCATCTGCCATGAAAAACTCCTAATAACTTTATTAGATATTTTCTATTAGCATTTCCTGAAATAATCTTTACTTTCCCACCGCGCAGTAACTTAAATCACGCCAAGTACATATGAACATCTAGACGTTTAAGCTACATGAATTAAATAATTAAAGAGTAAGTTATGCACTTATTGATAAACGGTTTGACCAATTTGGTAAGATGTAATCTAATGAAAGTAAACTTTATATTTAATAATTAGTCTAAATTTCACAGATATTTTTTTATATTATCACTCAAGGGAGAATAAAAATATTTTTATTACTTATGATGTTTGTAATTAAAAATCTATGTTTACTAATTGGCTGTGCTTTTACCCATTAATTGACCATATTTGTAAATCATAACCGGGCAAAGAGGCTTAACGTAACGGTAATTTTGTACAGTTAGGCAGCGGGATTGTTTTCTGCTGCAACTTTCGAGCGATCGGATCGCGACGGCTTTTGAGTTTTTGAAGCTGGATTTTATCTTCGTTTTCTTCGAGATAATCTGCCAAATCCTCGACAGGAACCTCTACGACTTCTCCGGTTTTGAGGTGAACGGTGGGCATATTTTCTCCCCTTGCTTGCTCGTGTGTCAACACATTTGACAATACAATATTGACTGTATTTCGCTACTTTTCAAGTCCCCCGTCTGTAACATAGGCAAGGTAAGCGTTCTACGAGCAGCTTTCGCAGACCTCATGGGGTAGCTGTGCTGTGAGAATTCATCCGTCCTTGTGTTTGTAGACGAAATCAAAGTCACCCAAGCGGATAAGTTTTGCGAGTGTTTTGCGATATTGTATTTCTGGGTAAGCTGCACCAAAGCCATTCATACCCCATCCGAGTAAGGGACGTTATATTATAGCACGCTTTGAGACGGACTAGAGATGCTCTCGGTCTGAAGTAAGTTGTTTGATAGCAATTTTATTGCTGTTAAAGTTAAATTGCTTGAGCGCTTCAAGTTTACGGGTGGATGAAACTCCACCTACAAATATTAAAGCTGTTATACCAATTCTATGTGAAGCTGCATAGAATTTTACCCCACCCCTTAATCCCCTCCCCGCGCTTCGTGGAGGGTACCCTGCACGAAGCGCTATGCTCTATAGGGTGGGGTTCTTATGCAACTTCATATTAAATTGGTATTAGTACGATGCAAATAATATATTTGCAATATTTACTGATTTTTCCTAGCTGGTAAACCCAGTAGACGAAAGCAATAATTAAGCATAGTATTCCCGCTCTAGTTTGGGTAAGTAACAAAGCTAAGATAATTAGAGGATGTTTGAAAAGTATATTTTGTCATGCTGAACGGAGCGATAGCGCAGTGAAGCATCTCAAAAACATACGGCAAGTCGAGGTTCTTCGCTTCACTTCGTTCCGCTCAGAATGACAAATTATACCTATATTGGACTTTTGAAACATCCTCTTAGAATGCCAGCTATAAGAGCAAAACGAGAGCTAATCCATTTCCACCGCCAACCAAGAAGTGTAATAATTGCAATTGCGGCTTCAACAAATGATGTATGTCCATTTCATTTTCTCACAAAATTTGTTTTAAGGACATGTCTATAGAAAAACCCACGAAAATAAAAAAATCTCCCTCTCCAACAATTGTAGGGAAGGGAGAAAAACAGTCTTATTTATTTTTTTACAACCAATCTCGATATGCTGAAATTTCGTTTACGCTAATTTCAAACGGCATCCCCTTGCCACTTGGAGGATAAACGCGGATTTTTGCATTTGAGGAAAATCGCTCGATTTGCTTACCAATTTGCGGAATATTGCTAACAATATGCCAGTAACTAACAATATCAGGACAATCAACGGTTAATTTCAAAGTTGAATTATCTGTTGCTAAATACCATTGGCAATTTGATAGCAATGCTTGGGTAATTTGGTCGCAAGCTTCGTATACACATCGACCAATCGAACGTTCGAGTTCGACTTGAATCATTCTGTCAGCCGACGTAACTTTCGCTGGTGGCAAATCATCGGGATTCAAAAAAGATTTGTTCATTATATTAGCCCTTTTTTGGACTTTGATGCAATTGTATCGAGGTTTTATGCTGCAACCAAATGCAATTCTAACCACAAACGGGGGTCTGCATCTTTAAGCGTTGATTTTGGGTCACGCAATAATCGCGTCGCATTTAAAAACACAACTTGCATCAATCCCATATTATCTGCCATCTCTCTGAGGACTTCTTTTTTGGCTTGTATATAAGGCATTATTTCGTCAGGACAATAAATTCCTATATACCGAATGCGTTTTGGAGGTCGTCCCCAATACGAACAGATAATTTTTACATAACAGCCATCTAATAATTCACCGATTACCGGATAATACTGTTGAATAATTCGTGTGAATTCTTTGGCGAGAAGGTCTTCAGTAATCATTACAAAACCGATTTCCATTACACCGATTGCATTTTTTAATATATCATAAACTTATCATTTGTTTTTGATGCTAAAGTTATATTTATGAATATACAAAAGGTTCAATTACAACATGAAAAAGTTATGTTTTTAACAGTTATTATAATAAATATATTTACACTTATTGGCGGGGTTGAAATTAGAGTTTAGATTGTTTGGAACACAGAGACACAGAGGACACAAAGAAGAAAATTTTCTGGTCGTGGGGTTATTAAAGGTAACTAATTTCACAAAAATAAGCTTTGAGAAACCCGGTATCTTCAAGATACCGGGTTTCTGGATTTCATCTCAAATTCAATCAACGTAAATTGCGTTCTGATACTAAAACTTCTGTAAGAATGGGAGGTATATCTTTTAAATCGGTATATCCATCAGCAGCGTTACTATGTGAAGAGAAAGTATAATTGGGATCGCATTCTCCAGTATCATAAACTTGGATAAACCATCTATCGGGTAATCCTTCGAGACCGATTTCAACTACATACCAATATTCACCTAGTAAACGTGAATCAATAACAGCAAACCATTCTTTATAGTCTGCCGAAATATTCCATTCCTCCATCAAAAAATCGAGTGCTATCTTGCCAGCTTCCTTTGCAGACAAAAGCATTACGACTCCTTGGGAATTTCCGGATATAAACCAAGTTGTTTTGATAATTCACGGGCAATATGAATTAAAAATTCTGCTCCTTCTTGATTGTTTTCGTGAACAAATATACCTGCAACTCGCAACATTGTCCGAATTAACCCTGCATCCAGTAATTCGGGTTCTGCTTCTAATACTTCGGGTTCTTGACCATTGGGGCAATTGATTAATTTATCAATTAAGCTAAAATACTGATTGACTCTTTCTGGTGACTCTTCTTGATTAAGCTGATTGGATGTTTGGCTCATGATTTTGTCAGGTAGTTATTGACTAGATAAAGTTACATTTTAAAAAATATTTATAAACAAAAATACAAAATTTAATAAAAAGAGTAACCATATATTTATAAATGTAGATGCGATCTTAATGTACAAAAAATTCTTTGTTTTACCTTTAACCTTTACTCTTTCCTCCTCCCTGGTAATGCCACATTTTCTCTAACATATCTACCTGCTCTTTATAAATTGCGGCACGATAAATAAGATATCTGTCATAAAGAAAAATACTTATCGCTATGCCAATCGGAATAAACAATAAAACTCGTTGCAATATAAGAAAAAAATTATATTTATTGAGCAAAGTAGATAGCTCTTGGACAAAGCTCACAGCATTTAGTTCTTGGTTGGTTTCAAACGAATGTAAAACACTTTTGTTTTCAGTGAATTTTAAATAAGTATAGGTGTTTGGTATCTCAACATTTAAGCTCGTAAAGGTCGCTGCAGTATTAGGAATTTTATCTAATTCTAAATGCTGTTGCCAAATAATTCCAAATACTATTATTTCCGGAGAAAGCACGGCTAAAGTCACCAAACCAACAGTCAAAATACTTACAACTTTACCCTTCATGCTATTTCTCCTTATGAGTCCACATATAAGTAGGTCGGCACGAATAAAATAAATTAGTTATTGGTCAATTGTCATTCGTCAGTTGTTAGTTGTTATTGGTCAGTTGTCATCGGTAAAATTTACAGCATATGGATGAGTCGTATTATTTCCAATTACTTTCAATTACTTACTTAACTGCCAGCTAGACCTATTATTCTGTCCGATGCGACTGACCTACGGTATCATTTAGGCTAAATGCGGTATTTAATCTTGACGCAACCTTTATAATTCAAATTTTAAATTACTAATAATGTGCCAGAAGTATCAGGACTCACACAATTAAAACCGAAAGATGTAAATTTATCCTAATTAACATCGGGGTTAAGAAGTCCCCCCCCTTTGCAGGAGGGGGTAGAGGGGAATCTCTGCGTAAATCCTATAAGTTTTATAGCAGTTGCCCCTGCTTATAGCCATTTTTCCCCCTCGGATTAAGATTATTAAACATATTACAGTTGTACTCGCAGCGCAAAATATATACCCAATGGGTATTTCAATAATTGATCGAGGTCGGGGTACTAGTATTTTCAGGATAGGGGTACTAGTATTTCCCAGTTAGGGTGCTGGCATGGGTGTACTCAATATGAGTGCTTAGATACTCGACTCCCAAGCTTTTATTTGTTTCTACAGACAGAATCGCAAACAATGTACTCAAATAATCATCTAGCTTGGGGAATATATATCATTAGTAAATTAAAGTAGTGTCAAACTTAACAAAATATTAAAGTAATTATCTAAAATAAATAATTAGGCAAATAATCGTCAAATAAGCAAAAAAATTATCCAGTTAAGGTAATAATCTATGTTAGGGATATTTTGAATAGCAAAAAATATACAGATTAAGCAAATTTTAGGTCTTCAATTGAGTTTCAAGGAGTTAATAAAATGCGAATTGCTCGTGACATTACAGAATTAATTGGCAACACACCTTTAGTCCAACTCAACAAAATCCCTCAAGCTGAGGGATGCGTCGCTACAATCGTTCTCAAACTCGAAGGGATGAATCCAGCGGCTTCCGTGAAAGACCGTATCGGGGCAAGCATGGTCAAGGAAGCAGAAGCAGAGGGGTTGATTGTCCCAGGGAAAACCCTGTTAGTGGAACCGACATCGGGAAACACAGGAATTGCTCTGGCTATGGTAGCAGCTGCACGGGGCTATAAATTGATTTTGACGATGCCTGAAACAATGAGCATGGAACGTCGGGCAATGTTGCGGGCTTACGGTGCATCGTTAGAATTAACACCGGGTATCGAAGGAATGCGTGGGGCAATTCGTCGGGCTGAGGAGATTGTGGCTAGTACTCCCAATGCGTATATGTTACAACAGTTTCGCAACCCTGCAAACCCGTTAGTACACCGTCAAACCACAGCCGAGGAAATTTGGAATGACACTGACGGGCAAGTTGATTTTGTCATAGCTGGTGTGGGTACAGGGGGGACAATCACTGGTGTTGCCGAAGTTATCAAACAACGCAAACCGAGTTTTCAAGCGATCGCAGTCGAACCCAAAAATAGCCCCGTCCTTTCAGGTGGCAACGCAGGAGCGCATAAAATTCAAGGTATTGGTGCTGGTTTTATCCCTCAAATTCTCCGCACTGATTTAATCGATGAAGTCATTCTTGTCAGCGATGATGATTCCATGAGCTATGGAAGGCGTTTAGCACGCGAAGAAGGTTTACTTTCGGGAATATCATCGGGAGCAAACTTGTGTGCAGCTATACAAGTAGCCCAACGACCCGAAAATACTGGGAAATTAATCGTCGTTATTCAACCTTCCTTCGGCGAACGTTACCTAAGTACTCCCATGTTCCAAGATTTGGCTATGGAAGTAGGGGTGTAGAGTGCGGGGTGTGGGGTGCCCCCGCACCCCACACCACCTCACACCCTAATCTAAATATTGCGAACCATCAAGA
>JANNFJ010001299.1:0-2198 GCA_031379725.1 Calothrix sp. OTE_75_metabat_31 | reverse complement strand
ATTAATTCTGATGGTATATATTATTAACCGTAGGTTAGGCGTCCCGCCTGACCGGACTGCACAGGCGAGACGCCTATGCTACGACCCATCAAAACTTATGACATGGAGTACTACATTACAGAACTACCTAACCAACCGATTAGATTTTCCTTTTGACTCGCACAAATATTATCAAAAACTTTCAACTGATAGCGACTCTGCCGAGGAGAATCGAGAGTAACGCTATAACTACGTAATTCATCTTGATGAAATAGCGTCACTTCAATACTGTCATTGGTTTGGTAATTCCTCAAACGTTCATTCAAGCTACTTGCTGTAACTTTAATCCCGTCAATTGCTAATAATTCATCACCTGGGTCAATTCCAGCAATTTGTGCGGGGGAACCAGCTTCGACAAACTTTACCGTCTCCTTGCCGTTCTCAGTACTCACTTTAATACCTAAATATACTTGTTCATCAATATCACCAAATAACTCCAAACCAAACGGTTCAAGATATTGATTAAAAGGTAAATCTTCCAAACCGTTGATATAACGCTTAAAGAAATCAGATAAATCAATACCTGCAACCGATTCGATCGCTGACCTTAACTGTACATCGGTATAACCAATTTCGTCTTTACCGAATTGCTGCCACATATTCACCATGACATCATCCAGAGAACGTTGGTTGCGATGCTGCAAGCGAATTTGTAAATCGATTAATAAAGTTACCATTTCCCCTTTCAAATAGTAGGAAATTTGTGAATTAGGGCTATTGGCATCGGGACGGTACAGCTTAATCCAAGCATCAAAACTCGATTCTGCAAGCGGTTGCACCTGACGACCGGGGGTAGTTAGATACCTGGTAATTTCTTTGCTCAAATGATTTAAATACGATTTTGCGTCATAAATTCCTGCTTGTAAAGGAATACGCAAATCGTAGTAGCTTGTAGTTCCCTCGCAAAACCACAGAGACGGCGTGTAATTTTCGCCATCATAGTCGAAAACTTCCAGCCCTTGGGGACGAATCCGCTTAACATTCCACAAGTGGAAAAACTCGTGTGCAACCAGTTGCATAAACCGTTCGTACTTATCTTTGTCGCGGAACCCAAACCGCTGATAAATCAAGGTACAGCAATTTTTATGCTCCAAACCGCCGAATGCTTGAAAGAATAAATGGAGTATAAACACATAGCGTTCGTAGGGCAAACCCCCAAACAATGCTGCTTCAACTTCAATAATTCTTTGTATATCAGCTAAAACTGGTTGTATTTGATAATTTCCTTTACCCCAAATTGCGAGTTCGTGGGGTTTGCCCAATACTTCAAACTGGTGTAATTGATGCGAACCTACTTCAAAGGGACTATCTACCAACGTATCAAAATCAGCAGCAATAAAAGTATTTGCTTGTCCGGGTATAGCGGGTAATGCTGTAGTTACCTGCCATTGGAGATATGGTGGGACAACAGTGACAGTGATTGACTGTTTTTCATATCCAGGTAATCTAAAAAACATTGCCGCACCATTAAAAAATCCGTGCGTTGCGTCTAAATGGTTTGTTCGTACCGTTAGTTCATTGGCAAAAACACGGTATTTTATAGTTATTTTTTGAACTTCATTTGTATCGATTTGCCAGTGATTTTTGCTAATTTTGCGCCAAGTTAATGTTTCCCCGACAACAGTAAAATCTTGCAAATTTTTGGCATATTCTCGCACTAAATAAGATCCGGGAGTCCAAACGGGAAATTTCAAATCGAGAAACGGTGATGGACAATTTTCAACTTCTAAAGTAACCTCAAACAGATGAGTTTGCGGTTGCGGCATTGCCACATGATAATGGATTGTTGGCAGGTTAGATTGGGGATTGGTACTTGCGGGGGATGCGTTAGCGAAGCCGATCGAAGATACCGTGTCAGTCATTTTAAGTCCTGAGTGATAAGGAACGGGGGTTACAGCAATTTTCAATCCAAAAGAGCTTTGAAAACATCTGCGAGGTTATAGATTTGAGTTTAAATGCGATTTTAAATAAATTGCAAATTTTAGGTACTAGTACCGTGCGGCGCAAATAAGAATACCATTGTAGTGCGAGCATCTTGCTCGCTTACTCTATAAAGCGAGCAAGATGTAAGCCCGTTGGCGTAGCCGCCCTGAAAGGGCTAGGGCACGCTGCGCGAACGCACTACTTTAAGAATGGTATGGTTACTTACGCCATGCTGT
>JANNFJ010001297.1:0-6663 GCA_031379725.1 Calothrix sp. OTE_75_metabat_31 | reverse complement strand
TTTTTTTCTTGGGCCTCGGTCCATCATTTTTTTGCATTTTTTATTTTTTTGTAGTGCTTGCGCGCCGCGCCCCCGCTGGCCCCGCTGCGCGAACTACACGCCGAAATAGGATGCTCCCTGTGCCTCATTTACCTCCTTTACTCTTTAACCTTTATAGTATTGAAGTTTCATCTATGTATAATATCTAAAGGCTAGTTACAAGTTCCCGATGTCGTAGAGCATGAAGATGATGCAGAAGAGGCAGCTATCGACGCTAAGATTGCAGTTGTTGTTGCTGTTTGAACGCTTGAGATTGTAGCTGCAACTCCTTTAGAAATAATATTTTCTTGTTGAATGAGCTTAATCCTTTGCCGTGCTTCTTTGCGTTCTGAAGGAGTAAAAATAGAATTAACTAAGCGACAAACACCAATTAAACTTACTAATGCAGCAGTGCGTGAGGGAATTGTTTCTGCTTCTAAAACAGCAGTGCGTATGCGATTTATAATTGCTCGTTTATAGCTTGCATCTACTGCTGGATAGCGTAAGGATTTAAATATCCATAAAAATCGCTCTTCTTTTGCAGCAAGAATGCCTTCATCTATTAATTGTGCTGACAATCTACCTCTAATATTCTGCATTTGGGATTGTAGCCGGTTAATCCATTGTTGTGGTTTTCTAAGATGAGAAGATTGTCCAATTATACTTACAACTTCGTCAAGAATATCAATCACCTGTTAATCGACTATCAACCAAAGCTAAATATTTTTGTTCTAAGCTAATTTTTTCCAAAAGAGCCAATTCTATCAATAATGCTCCTGGCAGTGCGTAAGACAATGCTGTTGAGTCACAAACTATGTTGCCATTTTCATCATAGGCTAACAGTAATAGTTCTTCTGCTAGTTTCAACATATGTACCTCACTATTTCATTGAAATTTATCAATTAAAGTTTTGATATTCACTTTTTCTAGTCTTTACCAAACTAATTTATTAACATCATTGACAACATCACCCAATCAGGTGATATTAGTAAAGCTTTATTTTCTAATCATACACAAACAGGACTGCTGTTTCTTCTATTGTTTCAGGACGGTTGTATTCAGAGCCGCTGAGTACGGGTAGTGCGTCCAGTCGCATAAACGGTTGCACCTGCTGCCGACTAGCCTTGAGCTAAACCGAACGTAGCTCAACTAACATAAGCAAAAATTAATGGGCTGAACATCAACATCCAAAAGGCGATACCTCAATCTAAGATAAGGGTCTACGGCGTTGAATATGCTATTACGAACCATATCTGACCAAGGTTCAAAATAATACAAAATATTATCCAATCCATGAATTACAGCAGATTTCAGGTAAATGAAGCACACACATAATATTGACAACCCCCTCCGAGACGTTACATGTAATCTACATGTGTTTGATGAATACGCAACCTGCTGTATATTAATTTTAAACAAAATACGATGCCCGCAGACTTCGGAGGAACGCCGTATCGCATTCCTCCGTTAACTCAAATTTTCTGGAATTGGTTAATCTAGAGTTGTAGCTCACAAAATACCAATTTAAAAAACGCCTTACAGGAGGTTGAACTATGACTGAATTTATCGCCGTCCGGGTGGAAGTATCGCCACAAAACCGACACAAGGTGCAGAATTTCTGGTTCAGTCTCCTTAGCGTTTTTGATTAGGATTTGTAAAATGAGATGTTTACAGGACTAATTAGGGACTTCCAATTAGAAAATTATCCCATCATAAGGGCGCAATGCCTTGCGCCCCTACATGTGAACTTTCGATTTGGGATAATTTATTTTCTGGTATTCCCTTAGAACCGTGACTTAGGGCATCAAATTGGTTTGGAGGAATGAACCATTGAATTCTTCTGCGTGCCTTGTGTAACACAAGTAACACGTATTGAGGAAATATCAATGAATTTGAATTTATTGGGTTGGAATGATTTTTTTGCTTCCAGCTTTGAACCCTATCGTCTCCAAGGATTTACGGTGGCTAGGGTAGTAATAGAGTGCAGAAATAGTTACATTCTGCAAAGCGAAAACGCCGAATTATCGGCAGAAATTACAGGCAAATTACGATATCGTGCTGCCGAACGTCAGGATTTTCCAGCAGTTGGTGATTGGGTTGTTATCCGTCCGAGAGAAGCGGAAGGAACTGCAACTATTCACGATATTTTGCCCCGAAAAAGCAAATTTTCTCGCAAAACCGTAGGAACAAAAACCGCAGAACAAATCGTTGCCACTAACGTTGATACTGTATTTTTAGTTTCAGGATTAGATGGTGACTTCAACCCCAGACGAATTGAACGCTATCTGATTTTGGCATGGGAAAGCGGTGCAAACCCGGTAATTGTCTTAAATAAAGCTGATGTATGCCAAAACCTAGAAAAATATTTGGCGGAAGTCGCAGCAATTGCCTTGGGTGTGCCAATTATCACTATCAGTGCTGCAACCAGTCAAGGATTGAATGAACTCAAACCGTACTTGCAACCCGGACAAACCGTGGCTTTATTGGGGTCGTCTGGGGTTGGTAAATCGACTATTACCAATCAACTAATGGGTGAAACAGTTCAAACAGTGCAAGCTGTGCGTCAAGGAGATGACCGAGGCAAGCATACAACCAGCCATCGAGAATTGATGGTAATTCCTGGTGGTGGCTTGATAATAGATACTCCGGGAATGCGGGAAATACAGTTATGGACGGGAGATGAAGGTTTGCCTGAAACCTTTGCGGATATTGAAAATTTGGCACAGAAGTGCCGTTTTCGAGATTGCCAGCATCAGCACGAACCCGGTTGTGCGGTGCAAAAAGCATTACAACAGGGGAGATTGGATGAATCTAGGTTCTTAAACTACGAGAAGTTGCACAAAGAAGTTAAATATATCGGAAGAAAACAAGACCAAAGGGAGTACATAGCTGAGAAAGAAAAATGGAAAAAGCTGACTAAAGCAATGCGGAATTATAAGAAGGGTTGATTCCTATTGGTTTATATGATTAGTTAAAAACGTTTCCCAAAATTTTTGACATGGACGACCACTAATGGTTCATGTCATTAATGCGTGACTGTTTCGAGAGGGCAAGAATCCGGGTAACTTTTACGAAACCCGGATTTTTTGAACCCCAAGAGTGCGGGATCTTGCAACAGAACTAATGACATGAAAAGTTAGGTTTTGCGTAATTTAAACGCCACTGAGTAAGGACGAGTCTGGCAGTTTTTCAGTTTTTTATCGTTTTCAGCCAAATGAAGCCTTTCTTCAGTAATTCTTGGCTCCTCAAAGTTGGCTATCTCAAATCCTGTATCCTTGAATACTTTCCAGTAATCAGAAAGTGGTCTGTGAAACCAAATAAAGTCTGAAGTGAAATGTCTCCAAGGTGGATCGATGCATTTTTGTCGTTCAAAATAGGAAAAGTTCCAACTGTATGTTACTTCCTCGCCATTTTCCTCAGCAACGGAAGCTCTACCTTGGGGAAAACATGGATGGGAAAATACGAGGACTGCATTCCCATTTACTTTTAACACTCGATTAAACGCTCGCATTGTATTTTCGAGGTCAGGTACATCCATGAGAACATAGTTTGAAATCACCATGTCGAATAATTCGGATTCAAGGCTATCGAGTCTGGCACAACTATCTATACGAAAGTCGATAACTTGACCATTTTTAGTAGCGCGATGGCAAGCAATTTCAATCATCTTATCAGAAATATCAATTGCCGTGACTGTGGCTCCTTGATTCGCTAACTTTCTGGCAAGGTAGCCTGTCCCACAACCAGCATCGAGAATACGAAGACCTTGGACATTTCCCACAAACTTCCATAAAATCGGGTCGGAGTTTAGACGACGATTACTATCTCCATCGTCTCCTACCTGGATATCCCAATCATCAGCAACTCGATTCCAAAATTCACAGACTTCTTTATCGTAAGGAGTCATAATTTTTGCCCAGGACAAACCTTATAATTTTACCCTAAATAATTGCCGACGAGGATACGCAAGACCTTGCGATAAGCGAAATTCAGCAACAGATACTTCTCTTGCCAGTCTTTGAATCGAAAGCGCGATCGCAGCAGTCACTCCCTACGCAATACTGCGTAGGTTTTGGGGGTTCATAGTAAAGGTTAAAGGAAAAAAAGCCTGTATATTCTGCTTTCTAAACCTTTTACCCTTTAACCGAGTAGTATTGACTCCCTACGGGAGTATCGCACCCTGCAAAGAATTGAACCTGATTTTCTCGATTATTTTAGAGGCTTGATATAATAAATTGAACCATTTTTGAATTTAGTTACTTATTAAAAACACTCTAAAAAATAAATAACGCTGTGTCTACTCAATATCCTCAAAAAACAAATGAATTCATTAAATAATTTTGGCGAAGTCGAAAAAATACATCGTCCACCGATAAAATGGTTAGAGCCAGTATTATTACTAGCACCATCCGGCATTTGGTTAGTACTACTATTAGTACTACCAACATTAATAATTTTCGAGTTAAGTTTAGTACCAGGAATTCGACCGGGAGACATTGTAAATCCAAGCGGATTTGCCAACTATACCCGCATATTAGACCCACTTTACCTGCAAGTCATCAAGCGATCGCTCTTTTTCTCGATCAACACGACACTAATTTGTCTAGCTGTCGGTTTCCCTGTTGCTTACTGGATTGCCCAAATTGTACCGCAACGTTTTAGAAATATACTCCTATTAGCCTTTGTCTTACCACTGTGGACTTCTTCCTTACTCCGCAGCTACGCTTGGATTACCATTCTTCGTCCCACCGGGTTGTTAAATAATATTCTATATAGTGTCAGGCTACCAAGTTTAGATATACTTAACACCAGCCTTGCTGTTTTAATCGGTATGAGCTATAGCTTACTACCGTACATGGTGTTAATTTTGTACTCTTCTCTCGAAAAACTCGACCGAAGATTATTAGAAGCAGCAGCAGATTTAGGTGCAAACCCCATCCAAACATTTTGGCAAGTCACCGTACCGCAAACAATTAGCGGAATTACTGCAAGTTCGTTTTTAGTGTTTGTGACAGCATTAGGTGATTTTGTCAACCCTGAATTACTTGGTGGTGCTTCGAGCATGACAGTTGCAAGATTAGTTTACAATCAATTTCTCGGAGCAACCCAAAACTGGGGATTTGGTTCGGCATTAAGTACAACTTTAATTATGGTTGTGAGTATTGCGATCGCGCTTTCGATTAAGTTTGGTGAAGCAACACCGAAGGTCTGATTAGCCAAGGTTGTCAACCTTGAAGCAACCCGGAAATAAGCCCTCTCGAAAACGTTATCGTTGAAATTTCTAATCTCCCCCCAACTCAACCAACTTCCCGATATTGAAATCAATTCTGATCCAACCGCGTAATTTTTGGAGATTTTGCAGCAAAAGTAGAGGAATTTGCCAATGGTGAACCATCAAAAACGGTAAGGGGTCATTAAAACTAAAAATTGCATCCTTCCCACGGAAGAGATTTCGCAACCAAGTCTGTAATTTTTCCCAGGACTTCACACTTGTTAACCTCCAAACTTCATGATAAAGCCAGTAAGTTGGTTTACTAGTGGCTAAAGGTAATAAAGGTTCAGTATACGTAGTTTGACCGAGATAGGCATCCGCAACATCAGGATGATTGTAAAACATCGTAATTGCGGAATGAGTACGGGGGTTACATTCAATTGCATAAACCCCACCATCTTCAGCTTGAATAAAATCAAACGAAATTTGCCCGGTAATTCCTAAAGCACCAAGAAACTGCTTTACCCATTCTTGAATTTGCGGGTGTTCAATTTGTTCGTAATTTACTTGAAAAGCTGAAGAATCCGAACAACAATGCAATCTCAATTCCCCGTTTCGCACTGTACTGTGGGTGCAAAATTCTTTTCCAGGAATAAACTCTTGCATAATCCAAGGTTGTTCTGGACTAATTGGCAAACTTTTTACGAATGCTGCGGTTGCTTCGGCAGTTTCGCAAGGGAGTTTCGTTAAATCCAAGCGTCGCACTGAGTCGTAAGGAATACTTTTAATTATGTATTTCCGTGTTTCCTGGGAAAAGTCAAAATTAATAACTTGTTCGGGATTAGTTATTTTAAATGATTTCGGCATCGACAACCCAATTTGACGTGCAGTTTCAGCAAAGGCAAATTTATCATCAAGCATCTGCGTTACATCCGCATCGCAGTGGAAAATCTCGCAATGTGCTGACAGGGTGCTTTTAACTAATGAGTCGTAATAGCTGGCAACTGGACTGCAAACGGGTACGTAAACATCGATATTTTCTTTTTTAACAATATTTAGAAGTGCTTGTGCGTACTCTTCGGGATTTTTGTGAGGTTCGGGTACTGTATAGAAATGACTAACAGCATTAGAAAACCGATGTCCGGTTAACCAATATTTATGGGTTTCTACAAGTACAACGCGATGTCCGCCTGCATGAAATGAACGTGCTATTTGTAAGGCTTTGGTCATCTTACCACCGCTGATTAAGATGGTTTTGGGGTGGGATGCCATAACTTGTTTGCGAAATAATTTTAGAAAGCTACTCAATAACAAGGATATCAGTACAATCGTTGCGTTTATTGGTAGCGCTAGCAACAACAGCGTTAACGTGGCGAGGTTTTGGAATATAGCCAACATTAGGGGAGATGGGGAGATGGGGGGATGGGGAGGAT
>JANNFJ010000042.1:0-15299 GCA_031379725.1 Calothrix sp. OTE_75_metabat_31 | reverse complement strand
CGACGGTGGCAACTTACCGCGATCGCATATCCTCAAAATTTGCAATCCGTGGAGCTTATGCGGCTAACACTATTTACTCGCTGAACGACATTGTTAGTTTCAACGGCAATAGTTATGTTTGGAGAAGCGCTACACCTGCCCAAAATCAACAACCTCCTACAACTGGCGATAACGCAAACTGGTTAATGATTGCAGCAAAGGGTGCAACGGGTGGGACAGGGGCACAAATAGTTGGGTACAACGCAACTAACTGGGCGGGGAGCAGTGAAGCGGCTGCAAGAGGGGACGTTAGAGACGCGATCGCCTCTATTCCCAATCCGGATTTAAGTAATTATCTAACTGTTGCTGCCGGATTACCGCGAAATAACCCAGTGATGACGGGTGCGGTGAAACGTCCCGCGCTAACGTTCCCGGTTGCAGGGGGTGAAAAGGGGACGGAAGTACCGACAGCTCAATACGTTGAGGATGCGATCGTGCAACTTGCTACAGGGAAGTTGCCGTCTCCTTTGGTATTTGCAAGAAGGGCATCGGTCATTACTTTGGGGCAAGATAACCGGACTACAGTAGTTTGGAACCCAAGGGTAATAAACCAGGGTGCAATACTAGACAGTAACGGCATTATTACGATTGCCGAAGCTGGTAATTATTTGTTTATGGTGACATTGCAGGCAACTATTACAGGCAACTATCAATCGTCGCAGGGTCAAGTCCAAATCCGTTTCCGGTCAATGTTGGCGAACGTAAGTACTGGTGTCGATGCTGGTGACTTTTTTAATTATGCTTACGGAGCAACGCAAGCCACGTTTACCAACAAGCAACAAGGCTTCCGGTTTGAACAGCTTTCAGCGGGGACGATGTTAGATATTGACGTGATAACTCAAGCGATTGG
This sequence comes from Calothrix sp. OTE_75_metabat_31, assembly GCA_031379725.1. Lineage (GTDB taxonomy): Bacteria > Cyanobacteriota > Cyanobacteriia > Cyanobacteriales > Nostocaceae > JANNFJ01. The sequence continues at coordinate 14,410 of JANNFJ010000042.1, read as the reverse complement.
AGCTAGCAGTGTGATTTCTTCTTCTCAAATTGATGGAAGTGCAGCAAATAACCATCTTTATATTTGGAGATGTGCTTAGATGCCAGACATTATTTCTTTAGATCAAATAGCTGCTAACAGCGATCGCCTTGGCTTTCAATGGATTAACGCCGTCCGTGCCAAGTTCATCGCCCTGGATGCACAACTGGCAGTAGCCAACCAAACTATTAATCAACTACGATCTGAAACTGCCCAAGCTTTTCGCGTCAGTGTCGTCAGTGCGTTAAACCTCAGCTATACCGGAGGTGCTGTCAAGCTTCCATCGGGGTTAATTGCAGCAGTAGCACCGGGTAACATCACCGCACCTAACAACGCTGTTTCATTTGTTTTTGTTAACGCCACTGGCGCGATCGCAATCTCCACAACTCGACCCGCTCTAGGTTTTGAGATTGCCAGAGTCGAGGCGAGCAATGGTGCAGTTACCCAACTACAAAATTACCCACTGTTTGCCGTCCGTCCTGTTGACCCCGACTTATCGAACTACGCAACAGTTGATTATGCCAATAGTCGAGCATGGAAAATCCAAGCTTTGGGGCGGAAAACTTCAACCTTTGCGATCGCGGCTACCGACACCTACTACCGCATACCTTTAGAAAGTTTGACGGGTAGCGGATTTGCTACTAATGGACTGTTTACAGCGCCAGTTGCGGGTAATTACGTATTCGCTTCACGTATTCGGGTTGACACGACTACACCGAACCAACCATTGGCAGTCAAGCTGTCGTTGTATGTTGGCTCGACCGAGATACTTCTCCATCAGGGAGATAGCGCGTATGGAGATTTGTCCGCATCTGTCCAAAATAATGAGCCTGTCCCCTTAGCAGTAGGGGGACAGGCTGACATGAGAGTTTATTTAACAAGGGGTGTTAATGCTAGGGTACGAGAGGGGAGTTCGGTGGTTGCATGGCTTGTACCTTAATCGTGCCCAACTTTTTCCACTTTGGAATTGTTATATTCAACAACATATCTATTCTCAATAATGTTGCCTTCTCCATTGTTTTCGTGATATTTCAATACTGTGCGATCGCCGTTAACTTCTTTTTCAATAACACCGTTTGTTACAGATACAGTAGGCGTAGAGCTTCCTTGTGTTGCCAGTTCTGTCGCCGTAGAATCTGCACGTTGCCGAATATTGAAATTAACGGTTCTATTGGTTGGCAAAGCATGGGAACCACTGGTGTATTTGATCGATACAAAGTTATCCCCTTCCGCAACAGCTACCGGATAACTTTTCTTGGCATCGACCCACGTCACAGTTACTTTGTCGCCTAAGTCCGGTATATTTGGATTAACTGTTTCCGACTTAGCGCACCCAACAATTACAGCTAAAACTATTGGTGCAATTAACTTTTTCATTGTTACCTTTCTAGAAGAATGTTAAGCGGGAGTACGAATACCGCTTTTTATTATGCTTTCCTATAGGCTTCGATTATCTGTTTGATTAGTGCTGGTATTTCCGCGTCGGTCGTGACTTGCGATCGCAAATAAGCAAGCAAATCAGAATCCTCTTTAAACGATAACTGCACGCGCTTTACTGTTTGTTTATATCGGTTGTCAGCATCGATATGCGCTTGGGTTCTGGATCTATTCATCACAGCCCCCAAGAACTAACGTCAACTGCACACCATTACCATATGCATTACAGTGCGATCGCCAATAGCTTTGCTCGGAAGAAGAACCGCGCATCATCCCCAATGTTTCAGCAATTAATTGTTTGATAACTTGCTCGTCAACAGTGGTGGTAACGTGCTGAAACTTCTTTCTTGCTCGCTTACCGTTAATAGGTGGGTTAACCTCATCTAGTCGGGCTTGCATCTCGATTGGCAACACGTTATAGACTGACTTATTAATAAAACCGCCCATGCAGCCCCAAGACCATGACCACCCAGTTAACCGTTCAGCTTCTCGTATCCAGTCAGGAGTAAAATGCACCTCCCAAGGACGATACTCACGAGTAACAGATGAAACGAGGAAGGCGATCGCGCTTGATTGCTGCTGTTCTACATGAGAACCTGCCATCCACTGGACAATCCAACGGTTAACAGCTATACGAAATTGCGGCGATATCCATTTACCCAAATCAACCGCAACCTCGAAATGAACCCAAGTATCTTGTTCGTCAAAACTACCGCCAGCTAGAATCACAAGTCTAGAACCATTGCTACTGCCGGATACGGGAATTCCCGTATCCACAGAAAGTGCGTAGAAATACTCTTTTGTGGATTTTAACCGCAAATAATCATTTAGCTTTTTACCGCCAGCCTTACACATTGCCGTAGCATTAATGTAGCCGTCTATTTTTCTTTGCCCAATTTGCACACCATGTATCTCGTGCATGATGACTTGTGACGCTTTTTGGCGTACCATAAAAATACCTCTAATTAACCTTGGAGTGCGGTTGAGATTGAGCCTCAGAAACTTTTCTCAACCGCTTAATATTTATAGTATCGCTGTCTGTACGTCGTGTCAATAGCTGCACAAAATTTTTATTGGGTTTATCGGGATGACGATAGACCTCTTGACCGACAATTTGTCGGTCACTACTTGAAAGCTTTGCAGAAAAAAACTATTCTGATTGGAATAATTCTAGGAATTTTTACTGCGATCGCCCCAAAGACGGATAGATTTGTTTATCCGTCTTTAGTATTTAAACTCTCGTCCCTGGTTTACCAAAATCAACTCTAACTTGCCAAGTCTCCCAACAGTCCAACGATTCGGCAACGTTTGAGGTTGCGCTAACCCATTGAGTTTAACGGACACAATTCCTTCAGCAACACCGGGGACATCTTGAATCCGTTTCTCTAGAGCCTTATTCAAAATCAAATCTCCCAACGGTAAATTACCAGGTTTGAGATATTCGGTAATTTTTGCTTGAACGAGTGGGGCAATGTTGTCAGGGTTAGCGGTTGGGAGGATACCAGCGATCGCACTAACGTTGACGCTAAAAGTATCGACGTTCCACAAAGTCACCAACGCCATAGCAGCTTTGCGGTTGAGAAAGGATTCGAGTTGCGATCGCTGTGACTCACTCATGGGCGTGCCATCCGGGTTTAACCCAAACACCCCAACATACCCATTGCCATAAGTTGCTTTATCAGGTTTCAGCCGTCCAACTGCAAGGGCTACCGAACCAATGCCCAAGTATTCCCGTACTGTATCCTCGAAGTCGTCTTCAGAAAGTAAAGTATCGCGTCGTCGTAAACTGCTAAGTATCCGGTTCTTCCATTCCTCATCCGTCTCTACGGATTGACCCCCAGATGGTAATTCTAGCCAAGTGATTGAAGCAACGCGAGGAATGGGGGAGTAGGTAATTGCATTGTCGGAAAAGTCGCCCACAGTAAGGGCGATCGCAAAGGCATTCCCGCTTGTTTGATATGGGGCGATACTTACTTCCTGAGTGGTTTCCCAGGTAATACCCGAATTAGAAAAGCGGAATCCTGCTGGTAACAGAAAGGACTCCGCATACACTCCATCTAAATCAATTTTGATAGTACCAACGGCAACACGACCCAAACGACGCTCAACACCAAAATAGGAAATGCGATTTGCTTCTAGTGTTGACGCTAATTCGTTAACTTTACTAATTACTGTTGACCCAGCGAGGGATGACGCTTCTAGGATTGCTGTCACTGGGGAGGCAGGGGAGAAATCAGTTAAACGTCCACCTGATACCGCGATCGCCTGCTGAATCGAAGCGTCTAGTAATTGCTTTGCTGTTGCGGTATCAATTTGTGGGGGTTGCATACTGGGCTATTACAGTTTCTCCTGTGGACAACAATAATTCTAGAGTAAGGACTCCATTCTGATAAGTAACAGGATTAACTTGCGCGGTTACTCCTGTTACTTGGTTAGCAATCAGTCGAATACGCTCTGCCAATATTTGGGGGATGCCTGTGCTAAACAGTATTTCTAGTGGAACCCCAAAACTTGGGGATAGAATACGTTCTCCTGCAATGGTGTCAAGTAAATGCCGTGTTTGTGAAAGATGAGTTGTGTCAATCAGTGCAACACTTCCACGGGCATAGGACAGAGGATAAGAAACATCCATTTAGGTAAACTCCAAACTTAAATCACCTGGGTCAAAGTAGATAGGGTCGCCAGAGTTGCAAGTTTTTGCTGCCGTCAAAGTGTTGCCCATCATCCAAACGCCAGTAGAATCAAACATTCCCCAGGCTACGACTGTCGCCTGACCTGTTAAAGCAGTAAAGTTAATTCTTACACCGTTTGCTTTTTTCTTCGCAGTTGCCGCAGGGAAGTTTGTTGCATCGTTCGTTATCTGAACTCTTGAGTAGGTAGCGTCTACTACCTCTATCCCCCCTGTGCCCGTGTCAAAATTGGGTGATGCTGTGTAAAGCGCAATACGTACATTCGGCGATCGCACAGCATCAACTCCGCCAAAAAAGTGATCCCAAGTTTTATTCGCAAAAGCAGTTCCAAGTGGCATGTCAACATCCTTTACTTATTTTTGCTACCAGCTTTAATTTACTACCTAGCTTCACATGCAAGCAAGCAGGTTTGGAAATCACACCTTTGCTTCGTAGCATTACCGTCAATATTGCTCTTGAGACAATTCGACTATTTAGCCTATGACCGACTCGAAACACCACCTTAGTTGAGGCGATCGCCACCATCCGACTACTTAGCTTCCCCTTTGATTGTCGAATGGTGATCTGCGTAATTGACGATACAATTAGCCGACTAACTAACCTATTAGCCGTTTTTAAAGTCGCCTTTGGGACTACCGTCTGCTGTAGTCGAGAAGAGAAGGTTTTAGCATTTCTTAAAGTCCCTCTGAGTATTACGGATACGGTGATCGCGCCCCTTAGCCGGTTAACAATTCTGACGCGAAGGTTGACGTTTGCTGTTTGTTTATTTGCATTTTGCAGCTTCACTATTTTGCGAAATAGTAGCTTTGTTAATACAGGTTGAGCAGTAGCAGTAAAAAGTCTTTTTGAGGATCTAAGCTTTCCTTTGGTGGTGGCGATCGCTATCAAGGACGAAGCTAATCTTTGGTCAGTTCCTCCCTTTTGAAAGATTAAGTCTCTATAATAATGGCTATTATTAAACGACGATGTAGGCATCGCACTTAAATCTGTTCCGAATTTCCCCCCATTAACCGGGATAATAATATCTCCGTTGATTTGTTCTGATACAAATTTTGCGGCTTCGTAGGCATAATATCCATTATTACTGGCATTCCCGGAATTAACCGATACTAGATAGGTAGTTCCAGCCACAACATCTATAGGAGTGGTAAATGTTTGTTCTTTCCAACCTGCCCCACTTGATGTATCGGTGAAATCTACCGATGCGATTAAAGCGCTAGTGCTAAAGTTCCACAACTTCGCGGTATGCGTAATATTCGGCTCGTTAGCAGGTTTGTAAAATCTAGCCCCTACCAGCTTTCCAGGGCTGGCTACCTTGAAAACAAGTCCCATTGTATAAAAGGTATTATCAGTCCCAGTATTAGTTGGTATAGTATTCTCAAAAAAAGTCTGTAAAGCCATATGAAATTCTTAGAAGGTGAATTGATTGTAATAACCGTGCAAGCGATCGCGGATTCAACCCCGCAAGATGCTGATAGTGTAATGATTTTCTTGCGAAATCTAAATACTTCTTTTAGCGTACCAATGCAACGTGTCACTCAAGGTACATACGAGTACTCTTTCAACACATCAAAAAATAGTCCAGGTAATTGGTTTTTTCAAATAATGGCTTCTGGTAATTTTCAGGGAGCAACAAGAGGTAGCTTTGCAGTAACACCCAGGCTGATCTAATATAAAACAATGCATCAGTATTCTTATGTCGGCAGCCATCTTTCATCTAACTAATACAGACAACAATCCCCATCGATACGCAATTGAGCAAGGTGCTACTTTCAATTGGTTGACCCTTGTACTGGAGGGGGATTTTACTACATGGACACCAAGAGGACAAATACGCGATCGCTACGTGGACGACGGAGGTGTCATAAAAGCTGCCTTCACATTTCCACCACTAGCTCTAGGGCAAGCCACACTTCCCAACGGTGGGTCTGCGACAGGCACGCTTATTCGCCCCCAACTAGCCAACGTTCAATCATCTGCGCTGGATTGGTTAATTTCTAAAATGTCCAAGCGTTCAAACAGCAAAGAGCAAGCTATCCCTGGGCGCAACGTTTGGGTATACGACATCGAGCTACAATCACCAACGGGCGAAGTAGTCAGAGTCGTTGAAGGGTACATTGAAGTCGTACCAGAGGTGACACGTTGAAACTAACAATTGTCACCAAGGACACGACGACCCAGCACTTCCCCAGCGATGCGGTAGTGCAAGTTATCCCAGCCAAAACCGCGATCGCCATCTTCCCTAATGCTGCGGTATCTGGAGGGGAATCTACTCAGTCTAGCCGAATCAAAATCCCCTTCTCGTATGGAGATGCAACACCAAAAATTATTACTACTGTACAAGGGTTAATCAAACGAGCATCCATAATTATTATTGTCCCGTTTAATGCCCCATCGCTGTTATCACTTGGAGACGACTTAAATAGCGATCGCCTAATCAATAAATACGCAAACAACCCAATGGGGCAAGCTGAATACGAAACTTCCCCGTTAGTTCAATATGTTTCGGCAACACAAGTAAAACTTGCAATCGCGCTTGGGGCTAGTTGTACACAAGGCAATGGATTTGTAATTTTAGAGGTATAAGAATGAGTATTTGGAAAGATTTAATCGGAACAGTGTTGACCAGTTTTAAAATTGGTTTGACTGGCAATACCATTGACACCAATGCTGGAAGGCTAAGAGTTCGAGACACGGGAAATACAGCATTTAGTGCGATCGCTACTCTAAGAGCCGATGTCACCGGAGACACACTTGTACTTAACAGCGAAAGTGCAAATACTTACACGCTTAGGCGACCAGTAGCGCAAGCTGTACCCTTGGCTCTTATATTTCCCGCGACTGCGGGAAGCGCAGGGCAAGTCATGGGGACGGACGGTAACGGAAATCTATCTTTCGTCAGTGCGGGAAGTACAGCAGATAGAGAAGGAATTGATACCACAACTTTAGCTTTTGGAGACACTTCACCGAAGCCAATGTTTACACTCCCGGCGAATGCTGTTGTTAACAGTATTCGAGTTACCATAGACACTGCTTTTAACGGAACTCCTACGATCAGCGTTGGAACATCCGGAAGCGTAAGCAAATACGTAGCCAGTAACCAGGTCGATATTAAGCAGCCAGCCGCAACAATATTTGAAATATACCCAGGACTTACGCCAGTTGGAACCACAGAAACTTTACAAATTACATATGCCGCAGGAGGCGCAACCACAGGGAGTGCAAGAATTGAAGTCTTTTATTGCAATCCAAATTAATGTCAAAATTTTCAGATTTATTTGGTTCTATTAATAACCTTTTTCAAATTGGAATTGGTGGCACTGGCGCAAGAACGCTGCGTTTTAGAAATGGTAGCAGCGGCGATTTGACTTGGAACCCAACCGCATCTCGCGTATTAACTCTTCCTGACGCGACAGGAACTCTAGCAACAATAACGCAAATCCCAGTTACCAACACCCCAATTTTTTGGGGTACTAAGGAGTTTGCCGATACTCATCAATCGATACCGGCAACCTCATTTACCAATAACATCGCATTGCCAAATATCAATGTCGATTCATTTACTAAATGGAATGCAACTAACAGGACTTATACTATTCCTGCTACTGGTAACTATTTGATTCTTTCTAGATTGCGATTGCCTGATAATGTATCTCCTGCTATGGGGTGGGGGCAAGGAGTGCATACAAGCCAGGTAGACGGAGCTTATTTTTACTGGGACGTGACGCGATCGGGAGCAACAAATAACCGCAATATTATCCTAAACACGCGAATTGCGCCATTTAATATTAATGAAGTTCTAAACTTTTTTACCTATGTTGATACGGCTAGTCTCGCTTGGGTTGCATCGTTAATTATTGTTCGGTTAAGTTAAATTTCACCGCGAAGGAATCGGGTGTATTGACGAGCCGCCATTTTCTCTGGGTCGCGTAAAAATGCATGTGCCCCTGAAAGAGCATCGCAATAATCGTTAGTCAATGGGCGAGGTGTACCGTCAAAACGGTGTACAGCTTTTTTAAATTCATCGTTCCACGCCCCTTCTACTAATCTCGCCTTCCCTTCGTAAACGTCATTAGCAATTGGTTTGGCACGAGTCATCTTATCGCCTTGCGGACGCAACCCTTCGGCAGAATAGCCTTTTAATCGTTCCGCCAGGTATAAGGTAACTCTCTTACCTGCGCTTCCCCCTTCTTCTTCCCAAGCGACGTAAACATGCTTCCCGTCGCGTTTTGCAGTGTTTATTATCAATTGGTCTGATTCAGCCGAATCTAATTGCTTGGCGATCGCGTCTACAATCTCATAACTGCCATCGTCGCATAATCCCAGTAAAACCCCAGCAGTATAAAAACAATCTTCTCTGATTTCGCGGGCAGTTGAAGCCAAATCCCAAAAACGTACAATCGCAGTATAACGAGATGGTGACGGTACTGTTTGAAACCATTTTGTATTGAACAATTTACCCCCACCCTTCGCGTCAAGTGGAATGCAGCCCAATTCCTCGTCTGCCCCAATGCCATAATCTTTGTAAAGCTGTGAAACCCATTGCTCTTGAGACGCGATCGCCCAGTCCCAACTATTTACCAAACAAATACGTTTATACAATCCCTGATCGACAGCATCAAGCAATGTCGTTTTATGTAACGAGTAGCTTAACTCCCCGTCTCGAATTTGCTGACAAAGTTCGTTGAAAGAGTTATCGACACCATCATGAGTTGAAATAATTCGTACTTGTCCGCCCCAGGCAAGTACAGCCATTGCCGCTTTACGCAATTCGTCAAGGTCTTGGTGAAACGCTGCCTCGTCGATTACAATCGCTCCCTTTTTTGCTCGAAGGTTAGCAGGTTTTGACGACAAAGCCGAAACTTTGTACCCAGTCGCAAACCTTACACGAAAAACCAAAATATCTTGATCTTCATCCTTAATCACTTCTTTTTCAATAGCAGATGCAACAAGGTTATAAGCTTTTGCCCACCATGCAACATCGCTAATGTACTGTTCCGCCATGTCTTTGTTGTAACCCAGATACCAAGTGTCATGACCTTTTATCCGGGCCGCATCCAATGCCGCACCTCCAGCATCTGCCCACGAGATACCAATGCGTCGAGACTTTTCGCACACTTTTACCCGATTGCGATCGCTTATCCACTGTCCTTGATAGGGCAATAAGATCGGTGGACTATTCTGCCAATCCCAAGATTTTTGCTCGGATTGCGGCTGCTTCTTCTTCTGTAAGCCCCTGTTTAGAGTCTCCTTTACTATCGTTGCCAGAGGCTTCTTGGAGATAGCGGTTAAATAGGTCTGCATCTTTTACAACTAAAGTACATCCATACTCACTTGCAGCTGCCAGAATCTGTTCAATGGTATTTAGCGGTTTGGGTAAAACTCTATCAATAGCCCATTTAGGTGGTGGCATGATATCGTCGTTTTGCTTTTCTTCATCATGAAGTTGATACCAAATTAAGTCACCATTGGCGCTAAAGTGTTCGATTTTCATTTTCCGAGACGAACGTCTTCTTATTGTTTGCCCTTCGGTTAATGCTTGGGTTAATTTTTCCCTAGCTAGTCTTGACTGTTCCTCTGGGCAATACTTTCTGAATTCCTCTTTAGCATGTGCGACTAACTGCTGAAACTGCGGGAATTTAACCTGCCACTCGTAAAACGTCCTTTCTTTAATCCCACCCGCAAGCCATCCCGACTCATCGCATCCGTCCCGTGCGATCGCTCCAATAATTCTATCAACTGTTTCTGGGACGTACTTACTCTTTGCCATTAAAAAATATTTTGTTTCGCTGTATTTAACTTTGTGCAAATTAGCATACAATTATTTTGATGGGCACGGTGCTGATAACACCGTTGCTTTGAACAACCCACCAACCACAATCGTATAGGAGTACGAGAATGGCTAAACAAGATTCTAGCAAAAATTCAGGCTTTACCCAAGAACAATATCAACAATGGGCTAAGGATTCAAAAACGAACCCATTATCTAGGCGTGCCCTAGACTTAGGCGGGAAAACTGTAGAAGTGTTTGCACTCCCTGGGTTTGAGCAACACGTAGGCAGATACGTTTATTCGGGGGAAAGCGCTACTAATGCGACTGAAAAACATCGGAATTCGATGTTACGCTTTTTGTCTTCAAAGTCCCCTTTAGCTTTACCCCACAAGGGTTTTGAATGTCACACTTTTTCTGTAGAAAATTATAATGCAGGGATTGCCGGGTATCCATCGCAAATCGTCTTTGACTTCTGGGTGTACCAGCTATCCAAGGGCAATATGGCGGTCATGCCACTCATAAGCGCACTTGGTTCCACTTCTTTAGACCTGTTAGCGGACGTGGAATTCGGAGTTGACCGCCAAGCTGCCGAATATGAGCGGTTAATCCGCGATCGCCTATTCACCATAGAGGCGGTCGAGTACGAGTTGCATTTTTACCCTGCTTACTACAAAGAGTTGTACCGCATTTTTCAATTAAAACCAGCAAAGAATGGTAAACCTGGTATTTTTGCAATGGTGACTCGCAGTTGTTTTTACTCTTTATTTCCCGGCAAAGCTAACGATTTGTTTGATGAGCGAAATCCTAATCGCACATTCTACAATCACCAATTCTTGAGCGAGGACGGGGACAAAATCTTCGGACAAATAATGAATTCGTTCTTGACTTTCCTACGTGGGTGCAAACCTGGTAATTGGAATAGTTTCCTTGTGCAATACGGCAACGTCTACGGACAAGGATTCCAAATGGATTTGGATATGTAACAACAAGTTTCTCCCATCGCTCAAGACGGATAGATTTGCTCTATCCGTCTTGTTTGTTCAAAGCGGATGACTAACAATAACGATTTTGTTTATATCACGATTGGCAACAACAAAAAATGTTTCTGGTTCGCCGTCAAGCCGAATAGTAGTATTCCACAAAGTGATCGACACGACTGTACCTTGTCTTTGCCCAGGGTATTTAATAATAGTGCCAACATACAAAATTCTGTCCCAAAATATTTTTATTGTTGAGAGAATATCCTTCAAGCTGTCCTGCCCTGCGAACCCGAATATTGCAAGGGCCACAGCGCTAATATTCAAGATTGGGGTTATATCAATCCCATTTACGGCAAGTAGGGCCACAAACGAAAAAACCCACAGCACCAACTTAACCACTGATGATGCGACTGGAATAAAAGTAAGGTAATTTGTTTTGTCCCGGTTGTTGAGTTGCGGATTGTCTTGAACCGACTTTGACACAGCTATGGCGCTTCCCGACACAAAAGCAACCAATGACAACGCCACAAACAAAATAAGTTGAAACCAAACAAGCAGCTTTGCGATCGCAATCACCCAGATCCACCAAGGCGCTAGAGCATACCCTACCCCAATTGTCAGACCTACGCCAAAACCCAACCACCGAGCGTCTGAACCTATTTCGCCAAGCCAGCTCCGAAGAATGCCGTTAGGACGAATTTTCTCTAAATAGCTAGCAATTACCCGTCCTGATACTGACAAAACGGTAAATATTGTACCACCTGCGATCGCACGTCCGACCGTATCATTAACATTAAACATATTAATTATTTTGTGCCCACAAATACACGGTATACTTTTGTCAGAAACTACACAACTTTACTTTTATGGACACAACATACTCGCTAAAACAAAAACTTCCTCCAGAGTATAAGTCATGCAACAAAGAACAAGCCCAACTTATTCTCGACAACCTACCTTCAAAAGAGGGATACAGAAAGTAATACCTAAGTATAGCTCAATACGATGTGTATTCTGCGGCTAGATATTTAAAGGCGATCGGGGGGGGACATTCTGCCCAAAATAAAAAAACTTTGCAAAACGACAAAGTTAGTCGATAACGGAAAATAATCCCCCGGTCAGGTAAAGTAAATTGCGCTTCAAGGAAATTTATTTTTATGAACAGAGAAGATTTTATGACGTGGCTTGGGGCGGAGGCTATCCGCTACTACAACAAAAATTTAATTTCAACGTTACCAGAGCCATCTACCAAAACCGAATCCACAAAAAACCTAAAAGCTAAACACAATTTATCTTCATCAAGCGATTCCCAAAAGGCAGCTTGACTAAAAGCCTGAAGCTTCTCTCGCGTTTGTGCATCAAACTTTTCAACCTGTTTGCCCTTCGCCTCTTCAGCAGAAATTTTAAGCTTAAGGTCTGCGATCGCAGCTTTGATAGTGTAGCTTGGGTGGGGTATCGATTCTAAAATTTCTAATTCCCCTTGATACCCCCTCATTGCTTCCGACCCACATCGGTCAGCATTCCCACCAATACTTGTCTCGGCTACTATCTGACTTGCTTTCCCCGTAATTCCAGTAATTACTTGGCTATTCAATATTGTTAGCCGAGAATTTTTTTTATTTGGACAAAAGTGTATGTTCTGAGAATGTTTAGAACATCGAATCCAGTGAGTCTCCCCAGACTTATACCGAGATATAATTCGGTGCATTCCACCACCGCACTCAGCGCATCTTAATAACCCTTTCAATGGGTAGTTTTTCTCTTCACGTTGAGACAGACGGGGACAAGTCTTTATGCTGGCTAAAATTGTGGTAATTTCTAAATCTGTAGCGATCGCAGCATGGGTGTTGTGTATTATTTTCGGTTCCCTTGGGTTTTTGGGATTGCGTCGATTTTCCATTTCTGTAAAATACCGAGTGTGACCAAGAATTATTGGCGATTTTATCCAGTGGCGTAGCCCGCTCACGGACAGCTTTATACCCCGTTCCTCAAACATGTACTTGCTAATTGCGCCAAATGAGTAGCCCGCAAGTAATTTATCAACTATTTCACGAGCAATTGGTAGCTTTTCCAAATCTATTTCAAGTTTGTGGTCGGCGTTTAGCTTGTAGCCAAAAGTTGCTTTTTGCAATTTCTGTTGTTGCCGAAAATACTCCATCCCGTGTCGAGTTCTCTCTGACAACATCGCGGACTCAAATTCCGCCATTGCGCCCATTTGGTTAATTGAAAATTTCCCAAAAGACGATGTTGCATCAACCGGAGCATCCAATATCCGTAAATGGACATTATGCTCGTTCAAAAGTTGCACAGCCTTACTAATCCCTACAACCCTTCTCCCAAGTCGGTCAATACGAGTTATCAGAAGTTCACGGACTTTTCCCTGCTTAACAAGCCTTAGCACCTCGTTGAACTTCTCACGGCGATCGCTGCTCCCACTCTCGATATCAAACAAAACAGTGGTTGCACCTGCATCTTCTAGCCGCTTAATTTGTTGTTTCAACGCATCGTATTCTTCGCTTTGCTCAATCGTCGAAACCCTAGCATATCCCAAAATCATAAGTCTCACCGCGATCGCGTCTAATTTATAGTACCACGTCATCATGGTCTGGGGATGGTACAATAAACGAGTTAATTCAAGCCCCTGCTGCTAAATTGGTTCTTATCCACTGCTACCGCTCGATGAACTACATCTGCCGGACTTTGGAAGAATCCTACAACATGCCTTGGATGGAATTTAATTTCTTCGGGCCCACCCGGATTGCTCAATCCTTACGCGAAATTGCAGCTAAATTCGATGACAAAATCAAAGAAAATGCTGAGAAAGTCATCGCTAAGTATACACCAACGATGAACGCGATTTTGGACAGATTCCGTCCCCGTCTCGAAGGCAACACCGTCATGCTGTATGTTGGTGGTTTACGTCCCCGTCACGTTGTTCCTGCATTTGAAGACCTGGGTATCAAGGTTGTTGGTACAGGTTACGAATTTGGTCACAACGACGATTACAAACGGACCGCTGAGTATGTAGATAATGCTACTATTATCTATGATGACGTAACCGCTTATGAGTTTGAGGAGTTTGTTAAGCACAGCAAACCCGACTTAGTTGCTTCTGGTATTAAAGAGAAATACGTTTTCCAAAAAATGGGATTACCTTTCCGCCAAATGCACTCCTGGGATTACTCCGAGCTTGGTAACGGAGTTTAAAGTGCTGAATTATCTAGGTTTTAAAAGCAATTCAAATAAATGTTTCTATTTTTAGCCTAAATAGTATTAGTTTGATTTTCCAATCCGAATTTTTATTAAGAATGATTTAGACACAAGTCTTGTGGTGTCTGGGTTTCAGAATTAGGTTAAGTCTGCTTTCGACTTAATTATAAATTAAAATAATTTTTTACTTAACAATTTATTAGACTAAATTATTGCGATCGCCAAATTATAGTCATGCGATCGCTTATAGTTCAATACTGCTCGGTTAACGCATGTAGAGACGTTACATGTAACGTCTCTAC
>JANNFJ010000039.1:0-3481 GCA_031379725.1 Calothrix sp. OTE_75_metabat_31 | reverse complement strand
ACGAACGAATTCGGTTCCCGAAAATTCGGGTGATTGACACTGATGGCGCCCAGCTGGGAATTCTAACACCACAAGAAGCAATACAACTAGCTGAAGAAAAAGAGCTAGATTTAGTATTGCTTAGTGACAAGGCTGAACCCCCGGTGTGCCGAATCATGGACTATGGTAAATATAAATTTGAACAAGAAAAGAAAGCGCGAGAGGCTCGTAAAAAGCAGCACACTGCTGACGTAAAAGAAGTGAAGATGCGCTATAAGATAGAAGAACACGACTATAACGTGCGTGTCAAGCAAGCCGAACGCTTTTTGCACGATGGCGATAAGGTCAAAGCTACCGTCATGTTCCGAGGCCGAGAAATTCAACATAGCGACTTAGCTGAAACATTGCTCAAGCGCATGGCTAAAGATTTAGAACCAATTGGTGAGGTGCAGCAAGCACCCAAGAAAGAGGGTAGAAACATGATGATGCTCATCTCTCCCAAGAAATAGGGTGTAGGAAGATGTAGAGACGCGTACCGCTAAGGCGGAACCCGCAGGGTAATTTCGCGTCTCTCTAAGAATTATTAATTAATCTTCCCTTACCCCTTCCCCCTCCCTTTCCTACCTAATTTCAAAAAAATTAAATAAAACTGATAGTCCTGGGTGCTGAATGGGAAAACTAATATTCAGTAACTCAGGACTTTTGCTATGGCAGGATTGATTCAATTTTGGTTGTAGTCAAGGACTGAGGAACCAAATTCAGAATTCTGAATTTTCAACGGGTGACTACACCAAAAAGTGAAACTGCATGGAACTGAAAAATCACGGGTTTGCTGCAAACAAAGGCATTTTAGCGCGAATACTACAATGGGTAAATCTTCGACCAGAGGAAAGCGATCGCACTTGGTTAATGTTTTCTTTTTACACATTAACTTCTGTGGGCTTGCGGTGGTCTGAAGACAGTACTGTGGCGCTGTTTTTGGATAAATACGGCGCAAAGTGGCTACCTTTGATTTACCTCGCCAGTGCTGTCATGGGAACCACATTGGTTTTTTTTTACTCCTGGTTGCAGCGAGTATTTCCCTTACGTTGGGTAATTGTTGCGATCGCACCCTGCATGTTTTTGCCGCTATTTTTGCTGCGTCTGGGTTTGGAGGTTCCGGCTTTCACACTAGGAACAATTTTTTTGTTGCGGTTGTGGGTTGATGCATTTTACATTCTCAATGACCTCAATACTTCGATAGCTGCCAATCAGCTTTTTAATATTCGTGAGATTAAACGGGCATACCCGTTGGTAAGTAGTGGGTTGTTGGTGGCAGATATTCTCAGTGGATTCAGTTTACCCATATTACTAGCGTTCGTCGGGTTAAATAACATTATTATCCCTAGTTCTGCCATCTGTATTATTTTGGGTGCAGGAATTCTGTTTTACCTCACCCACAATTATCGAACTGCATTCCCCGACAATTTTCGAGAAAAAAGAGCATCCCGAACCCGACTTCGACTCACAGGTTCGTTAAAAAATTACTCCGTATTATTATTCGCATTTTTTGGACTTTTACAAATTATTGGGGTACTGGTCGATTTTCAATACCTCAACCAACTTGAAATTAACTATTCCGATAAAGAAATAGCTAGCTTTTTGGGGATATTTGGGGGATTTACTGGTTTGTGCGAATTGTTAATGCAGTTGTTTATTTCCAGCCGCGTCCTCGAACGGTTTGGAGTATTTTTTACAACCGCAACATTACCAATTTGCGTGGCAATTTTGTTACCAAGTACAGTTGGAATACTTTGGTTGTTACCAATGACACGGCAGCACAGCTTTTTTTGGGGTTTGGTAATTCTCAAATTCCTCGATGAACTATTGCGCTATACCCTTGTCGTCAGTGGTGCCCCCTTACTATTCCAACCGATCCCCGATAAACTTCGCAGTTCCGTGCAAACTCTGTCTGGAGGTATTGCGGAAGCTTGGGGTACAGGTATTGCAGGTGTCGTAATTTTAACTACTGTCTGGTTTGGCAGCAAGTTTATTCCCATCCAAATTGGTAAAGACTGGGTATTAATTGGGGAAACAGCAATAGTTGCAATCCTATGCTTGGCAGTACTTTGGATATTGCGATCGCGCTACGTCGATTTACTCGTTACCAGCGCTGGACGCGGGCAACTCTCCGGTACGGATGTGGATTTACGTGCTTTTAAGCAAGCTGTGATTAAAACTTTGAAAGATTCAGGCAGGGAAGCCGACAAACAGTCTTGTATCGAATTGTTTGGGAAAATCGACCCCCAAGGGGCTGCCGAAATCTTAGCACCGCAACTACTCAAGTTATCTCCACTGCTTCAATCAGCTAGTTTGGAGGCAATGTTAACTGGGGGTGTTAATTCGCTTTACCTACCCCAAGTGAGTCCGCTTCTCAAACTTGGTACAACAGAAATTACTCCAGAAGTCTTTGCCTTAGCGTTACGCTACATTTGGTTAGCACAGGAAAGCCCCGACTTTGGTCAGCTTGAACAATTCCTGGAAATTAAACAGCATTCAGTCATCCGGGCTACAGCCGCAGCGTTACTCCTGCGTTCAGGAACAACCAAACTTCAAGTTGCAGCAACAAGAACCCTCAAAGCAATGCTTCTAGATGAACAAGAACAAGAACGCATCACTGCTGTCAAAGCTTTGAATGGTGCTGCTTACCTGCAAACATTGCGGTTGCAAATTCCCACTTTGTTAAAAGATAAATCGCTACGAGTTCGCTGTGCAGTTTTGGAAATGATTGCTGCGACACAGTTGGAAGATTATTACTCGGCACTTTTGGCAGGACTCCACTACAAATTGACTCGGAGTACAGCAATGTCGGCACTGATAAAGCTTGAGAACGAAGCTTTACCATTGTTGTTGAAATTGGCGACAAATCTTTACAAACCTGGAATTGTGCGGATGTACGCATGGAAAACAATTAGCCAAATCCCCACCCTCGAAGCAATCGATGTACTTTGGGAAAATTTAGAAACATCAATTGGTGCAAACCGCGACCATATTCTTCGCAGCTTACTCAAACGTCATCAGCAAGAAGGAATTTCCGGTTTAATCGATAAGTCTCATGAAGCTAAGGTCGAAGGATTAATTGAGGAAGAATTAAAGTTTTTGGGGGAAATTTATGCTGTTTATGTTGATTTACAGAGCCAAGGCGAAGTTTATGCTGCCTATTTAGAGTATAAAACTCGTGAGTTCGCCGAAGCAAGTTATTTATCGAGTCGTCAAGTCATGGCTGTTTGTAAATTATTGCAACAAGCATTGCTAAATTTAGAGGCAGATGTTAAAGAAAGATTGTTATTGTTGTTGAAGCTGCTATACTCCCAGGAAAATATCCAGGTAGTTAGTTTTAATTTGCGATCGCAATCACCGATAAATTTAGCACGCGGCTTAGAAATCTTAGAGCATACAATTACATTGCCGAATAAATCGGTATTGGTAAATATTTTAGACCAACGCGAACCGTCGGTGAAAT
>JANNFJ010000020.1:0-5293 GCA_031379725.1 Calothrix sp. OTE_75_metabat_31 | reverse complement strand
CCCGCAAGCCAACCACCCGCCGAAGCTGCCGTGTATCCTTCCGTACCAATCAACTGCCCCGCTGCCAATACATGGGGATGTTCTTTGAACTGCAACGAAGCGTGCATCAACTGCGGTGCATTAATAAAAGTATTGCGGTGCATCACACCCAACCGCACAAACTCGGCATTCTCCAACCCTGGAATCATCTGAAAAATCCGCTTTTGTTCGCCCCATCGTAAGTTAGTTTGGAACCCTACCATATTCCACAACTTCCCAGCTTTATCTTCTTGGCGTAATTGCACAATTGCGTAAGCCCATTGTCCCTTTCCATCTGCGCGTAACGGTGCATTTGGAGAAACCAAACCCACAGGCTTTAGGGGCCCGTAACGCATGGTTTCCTCTCCTCGCAGTGCTAATTCTTCAATGGGCAAACAAGCCTCAAAAAACTTGACTTTTTCGCGGTCAAAATCCTTCAATTCGGTTTGTTCGGCTTTGCAAAGTTCCTCTCGAAACCTTAAATATTCCTCCTTATTCATCGGACAATTGAGATATGCAGCCTCACCCTTGTCATACCGCGAAGCCATAAAGGCAATATCTAAATTTATCGACTCGCCGACAATAATGGGACTTGCGGCATCAAAAAAGCTGAGATATTCCATCCCCGTAAAGCGGTGTAAATCCTCCGCCAAATCCGGACTCGTCAGGGGCCCGCTAGCTATAACTACAATACCTTCAGGAATCGCTGCAAGTTCGCCGCGTCGCAACTCGATTAATGGATGCTGCGACAGAGTATTTGTCAAATCTTCGCTAAATTTGCCCCTATCCACAGCCAAAGCACCACCCGCAGGTACTTGGTGTTCGTCAGCTTTGTCTATGACAATCGAACCCAGACGACGTAATTCTTCGTGCAATAACCCCGCAGCCCGGTCGGATGACATTGCCCCAAACGAGTTACTACAAACCAATTCCGCTAGATGTTCGCTATGATGTGCCCCCCCGAAGCGTTGCGGGCGCATTTCATGCAGAATTACCGGAACCCCAGCTTGGGCAATTTGCCAAGCGGCTTCGGTTCCTGCAAGTCCACCTCCGATAACGTTAATTGGTTGTTGTGACATTTGGGTTTGGTTATAGATGGTTTGATATATATGTATGTATATCGAATATCATATATTATTTATTTGTTGTGGAGCGTGTGTTTGGACAACTCGTTTTCATCTTGCCAAGCTAAATTTTGTTATTTTAAAGTTTATTTTGGGCATCCTTACTATATGTAGACACCCATAAACAATTATTAACATGGCTATAGTACCTAGAATTGAATCTCGTACTCTAAGTATTGCTGACTTATTTAAAGAATTTTATTCCGTACCAGACTTTCAAAGAGAATACGTATGGGACAAGAATAACGTTCAGAAGTTAATAGGGGATATTTCATTAGAACTATCAAATGAGAGCGACACAGTTGGAGAAGCAGAATATTTTCTTGGCTCGATAGTTGTTTTTCGTGATGAGTCAGGAACGTCGCAACTAATAGATGGTCAGCAAAGATTGACAACCGTATATTTAATATTTTGTGTTATTCGTGATTATCTTCATGAACTTGGACAAACATCAAAATCTATAGAAGGATTTATTGCTGGTGTTTCCCAAGATATAGAGACTGGAAAAGATATATACAAAAATAAATTAATACTTCAGTACGGTGATGGTTCTGAAATTCTTAGAAATATTGCATCTGGCAAAATAGAAATAAAAAAAGTTGATAAGACAATATCTGCATCTGTTAAGCATATTGTTGAAGCATATGAAACAATTTATGATTTTTTTTCAGAACATTTTGACAATGATGTTTTTATCCTAAAATTTTCATCTAATTTCAGCAATAAAGTTAAGCTTATTAAAATTGAAACGCCAAATTTAAAAAATGCGCTGAAGGTATTTGAAACTATAAATGCTCGTGGAGTCGGATTAAGCTCACTAGATTTATTAAAGAATTATCTGTTTATTAATATATCTCATCACTCTAGCATTAGTCCTAAAGACTATTGGGAGAAGCTGAAAAAACAATGGGATAAACTAACTAAAAATTTGCATATTTGTGATGAGCAACCAATGCAATTCTTAAGATACTATATTCTATCTCACTTTGAAGTGAGCTTGCATAATAATTTTCCTGAAGAAGCAATTTATGAATGGATTGTAGGCAATGCTAGTAAGTATAAGATAGATGAAAATCCTTTTGATTTTATTGATGAACTAGTGAAAGTTAGTGAATGCTATATACGCTTTTCTAAAACTGAAAATATAGATGGAAGTGAAAATATTTATCTGAAAAATATAAAAAAACTTCAAGGCAGATATAGTCAGCACTTTGTTCTACTTTTGGCAGGTAAGCATCTTCCAATAAACCTATTTACAGAACTGTGTTATCAAATAGAAAATTTATTATTTGTTTACACAATTACACGTTCTACTCGTAAAGATGTAAACATGACTCGTAATTTTTCACAATGGAGTCAGAAATTACGACTTGTCAAAACATCGGATGAATTTCAAACTTTTATTAATGAGTTTTTCAAAAAAGAGCTTTTCTCATTTTCACGGGATTTTGACTCTGTATTTAATGAGTTAATGCAATCAAAAATAGCAAAATTTCGTATGCGTTACATACTATCAAAGCTTTCACAATATTTAGATGAACAAGCCTATGGTACTAAGAAGGCATTAGATTTCTATTTAGATAAATCTATAACAATAGAACATATATTACCCAAATCTCGTAACAAATCGGTAGGAGACAAATTTGATAAAGTAGAGGAATATAATTTATACGTAGAAAAACTTGGAAATTTAGCATTATTAGAAAAAACTATAAATAGTTCAATTTCTGACAATACCTACAGTTTAAAAAAAGAAGGATATCGACACTCTAACATCTTGCTAACACGTTCACTTGCGGACAAACCCAAAGTTGGTAAAAATACTCAGTTTGACAATGCAATTAAGCAATTAAATATAATCAGCTTTAATAGTTGGGATTCTGAAGCTATAGATAAACGTCAACATATATTAGCAAATTTAGCCAAGAAAGTTTGGGGAATGCCTGAAGATTCTGAAATGTTACAAGAAGATGATATGCCTTTTTAATAATCAAGTATTTCGTATGGAGGGTGACTGCTATTTGCAACTTCCAACCATCCTTCAATTGCATCTTTCAAGTTCGCTAATACGGATTCCATCGTGTCACCTTCAGTAATGCAACCAGGAAGTGCTGGAACCTCTGCCCAATAACCACCTTCCTCAGCCGGATGAATAACTGCTTTTATTTTCATAATTTTTTATGTTCGTTGTCTCATCCTTGATTATGCTAGCACTTGAGAATAACTTCTGCGTGCAAAGTGTTTAGGGCATCGCATTCCCAAAATTACTACACAACCCTCAAAGCAACTATGCCCAAACACGATAGAATATATTACATAAGCTGCCATCACTAAAAAATTCCCATGACAACAGCAGCATTGTTCACTCTTGAAGAATTTCTCAAACTGCCAGAAACAAAACCTGCCAGTGAGTTTATCAGCGGTCGCATTTCTCAAAAACCTATGCCCCAAGGAAAGCATTCTCGGTTACAACTAAAATGTTGCGACGTAGTTAATCAAGTTGCAGAAATACCGAAGATTGCTTTAGCTTTTCCCGAACTACGTTGTAGTTTCGGCAATCGTTCAATAATTCCTGACGCAGCTGTGTTTTTGTGGTCAAGAATTCCTTTTGATGCAGAGGGAGAAATACCTAATAGTTTTGAAATTTACCCTGATTGGACTATAGAAATTCTCTCTCCCGACCAAAAAGCGACTAAAGTTATTAGCAATATTCTGCATTGCCTTAAATATGGTACTCAGTTAGGCTGGTTAATTGACCCAGATGAACGATTAATTCTGGTTTTTATTCCCGGACAGGAACCAGTGGAATATACTTGTCAAGATTCTTTACCTATACCAAAATTTTTAAACCTAAATTTAACGGTTGACCAGGTTTTTGGGTGGTTGAAAGTTGCTTAGATTATGGAAATTCCCAACGAGGTGAGGTACGTACCTCATTGAGATGAAAAATGCTGTATGTAGGGGCGCAAGGCATTGCGCCCTTATCTTGGTGTAAAATAGCTCAACTTAAGTAGCTTGAGAAACGCTACATAGCAATATTTCCAAAAATGAGCAAGTGAGTAAAAGTTCGGCAACAGAACCTATAATTACAAGCTATAACGAGTTGATGATATACCGCTTCTAATCAATCTTTTACCCTGTGAGTAGCCTTTTTTCTAACTCAATTTAAAATGGGCGAACAGAGAGTAATCAAGTTACCAATGTTACCTTACCTGTTGTCAATTCGTAGACCCCACCAACAATCTTTAACTTACCTTCTTTAACTAAACCACCTAAAATTGTTGAAGATTCAGATAATTCCTTAGCTTGATATTGAACATTGGCAATAATCGAATTTTTCTCAATATCTCCAGCTTTCTCTCTGACACTTTCGACAGCTGGCTTTATTTCCTCAACAAATACGCCAATTCTTCCAGGTAAAGGTTCATTTCTAATTGCAGCTTGTACCGCACCACATCTTGTATGTCCTAAAACCAGAATTAACTGCGAACCCAACACTGCTGAGGCAAATTCTAAGCTCCCAATTGCTGTTAGACTCTGGACGTTGCCAGCAACCCGAACTACAAATAAATCTCCTAATCCTTGATCGAAGAGGAGTTCCGAAGGAACCCGCGAATCCGCACAACCTAATATCGACGCATAAGGATATTGGGCAACAGATGTTTCCATCAAACGTGCTCTTGATTGATTGGGGTTCTCGCGTTTCCCAGTCACGAATCTTTCATTACCTCGCAATAATTTTTTCAACGCTTCATCGGGAGATACGGGTTGAACTTTCTTCTGAGGCACAGCTTGAGGTTTAGATGGTTGAGCGACAACTTCTTCTTCATGCAAAATTAAACCACTTGCTGCAACTCCTGCACTCCCGATTCCAACGAGTTTCAAGAAATTACGACGGCCAACAAATCCATTGATTCCACTCATGAATTACCCCAAATCCTTTACTAAATATTATGATTAGAACAGCTAAATGCACCTGAAAAAAAATATGCAAGCACATAAATTGCAATTTGCTATTGCTATTTTTATGCGGATAAACCGCAGGTTTGCTGTAGATAAAACCCGACTAACTGTTTGTTATATCCAGGAATATACCAGAACAAAGCTATTAATTTGAAGTGGTATTTATGGTTAATATTTCTTAATAAAAT
>JANNFJ010000016.1:0-1891 GCA_031379725.1 Calothrix sp. OTE_75_metabat_31 | reverse complement strand
GTTTTATTAAGCGTCTCTACAAAATTTTGAGGGTGAAATATTGAAACATAAATATATTTAAATATGATTGTAGTAGTGCGGGCATCTTGCCCGCGTACTATAGGGGTACTTTATATAGTAAACGAGCAAGCGCTTTATATCGTAAGCGAGCAAGATGCTCGCACTACTAATTACATAAACTACTAATAGGGTTATTCCATAAATAAAACAGGATTATTATATAATTACCCATGCTAAATAAATTAATTTTAATTGGATTTTTTTCACCTGTACTTATACTAATTACACCCAATTCTACTTCCGCCCAAACTACAGATATTTGTACTTTTACCCAACCTGATTTTAGCGAGTTAAAACCTAATGGTGATAATCTGCCTACTAAACTTGTAACTTATGGTTCCCCAACAAAAATGACAGTCACCTGCAAACAGCCTGCAAAACTGACTGTATCTGCGCCCATACAAATTGCGGGACCAAAATTTAATCCTATATCGGCTTTGGCAACTATACAAGCTGTTTCTGGCAGCACCACATCAAATGGTACACCGCTTACCTTACCTGCAGGGATATCAAATTTATTAATAAATTTATCGGTAGATAAAGGAAATCCCCTCGAACCTGGGAATTATAGATACGGTATTAAGTTTACAGTTATGCCGTAAATATGATTCTCAATTCTTGGTTATCGAAAATTACTTTTGCTACTTGTTTATCTGGCCTCTTTTTGTTTCCTGGTCATGCTAAAGCACAAATGAGTGTCTCCCCGCTGGTAATTGAAACAAAAGCCGAACGCGGACAATCTCAAGCAATAATTACAGTTACAAATACTAGTAATGTACCTTCTCGCGTCCGTATTTATGCGGAGCCATTTACTTATAACCGCGATACAGGTTTTGAAAGTTTAAAATCAACTCCTACCGATTTAACCCCATATCTCCAATTCTCACCACGTGAGTTGACTATCGAACCTGGAGAAAGTCGTAGAGTCCGTCTTATTACTCGTTTAGCTCCTAATTTACCAGAAGGAGAATATCGAGCGGTAGTATTTAATGAAACGCTACGCGATACTACAGATGCCGCTGGGAATAATGTCAGTTTAGTGGCGCGAGTTGGTGTAACTTTTTATGTTCGCAAAGGTAATTTATCTCCTAAGTTAGTGGTAAGTGGTGCAAATTTTAACACTGAACAAAAGCAAATTCAATTATTAGTTAGAAATAGCGGTAAAGCCACAGTACGTCCAAGCTTAAATTGGGCTTTACGTCGCGGTGATACAGTTCTAAAAACTGGACAAGTTGACACTAATGGTGTAGTGGCAGAAGGCGATCGCAATTTTTTGTTAAGCTATCCAACTGCGAATGAAGCACTTTCTCCCGGTAATTATCAACTCAGCGGTGAATTAACCTGGGGTGAGGATAAGGATAAGACAAAGTTGCCTTTTAAGGTTGATGTAATTATCCCTACTCAAGTTGGGAATAAACAGTAAAAGGGTAAAAAAGTGAATAAGAATTTTTTAACTCTTTTACTTAATAATATCAACCAATACTGCTTGGTTAAAGGGAAAAGGGGGAAGGGGAAAGGTGTAGAAAGTAAGATTTGCAGTAGATTTCATCTAAGTAAAGTACAGTGCATAAATCAAAATTGCCGTAGGGGCACGATACCATCGTGCCCTGACCATATTTTACGCAAATCGAATCTGCCGTATAAAGTCCGATGCGTAAATCAAAATTGCCGTAGGGGCACGATACCATCGTGCCCTGACTGTATTTTGTGCGAATCCAATCTGAATAATCAGAATTTTTCCCCTTTAACCTTTACCCTTTCCCCCAAAACCTCCAAATATGGGTTGGGAAACCAGTGCGTTGCTTATTTCTTCATTTGCCTTTTCGTAAAT
>JANNFJ010001430.1:0-4778 GCA_031379725.1 Calothrix sp. OTE_75_metabat_31 | reverse complement strand
ACGCCGCGCTGATAGCTGTTTGAACCGCTACCTTGTCGCCAGTACCCGAAACCAATTTGAAGACCTTGGTTTGTTCGCGTTGTCTCGATACACCTTGGTTAGCACGGAACTGTACATCGGGTTCCGTCCGCATATCGGCAGGTGTACCCAACTGTACAAACATGGGGACTTGTTCTTCTTCGTTGTTGACTGTAATATCTTCGCTGATAGTACCAACACGCAAATTCCGAGATGATTGTCCTGCGGGTGTTAAATAGCGTTCGTAGGGAACGGTATCTTCGCCAAAAGCTTCAGCATATTCATCGGTATCGAGAATCGCGTCAACCAGCGCGTAGAAACCCTTCTTGGCACAAATATCGAAGTACTTATTGGTTTCCTGACGACCGTAAGTTGGACGACCCAACAAACGACGGTGGATGTACTCGACTGACTTCATTACATACAAGCTAGTCCAATACATTTTGCGGAATACTTCCGACTTTGCCAAAGCCCGAATAAACTCTTTAACGGTAATATCACCGTTTTCGAGTTTAATTTCGGCAACTTTCAGCCGCTGACCTTCGTAAAGGTCGCGTCCGAAAACTTGTAAGTAAGCAACTTTAATTAAAGCTTGAGTTGTGCTTTCCGAAGATTTAACGTTAGTTCCAGCCTTCGACTTCTTACCGCGAGTACCAGGCAATTGGTCAAGCTTGAAGACCTTGGGTCCCAATGTACCAGGTGCAACACCACGCGCACTGGGGTTACTATTTTGGTTATTAATTCCCGGACCTTGGTTAATCAACAGTCGCTTAGTATCTTTACCAAAGAACGCAGGACTGCTGCTGGGGTTGCGGGTTTCTTTCGGGAAGATTGCCCCGAATTGGATTTCCAACGGGTCGTTACCGGAACCGTAAACATGTTGGTCGGGTAAAGGTCGGTTGTAATTCGCAAATGTGGTGAGGAATTGCGGAACTTTGCGGAACGGTGCGCTGTAGTTAAACAGGTCTTGCTGCGGTCCCCAGTTGCGACATTCTTGTGCTTCTTGTCCTAAACCACGCAGGTAGGGTACAGTTTCTTCGCCGAAGTAATCGGAATACTCTCTCGAATCAACCAAAGCATCAACCAATCCGGGCAGACCTTTCGAGGAAACAACCGAGAAGTAGTCCTGAACTTCTTCACGTGAAGAAGGCCCGCGACCTAAAATGTGGCGGAAAGCTAATTCCAACGCACGACTATTTATATAAGGGTCAAAAAAGTTTTTGCGATAAAGGGGAGATTTACACAAGCGACGCACAAACTCTTTCATCGAGATGTCGCCATTTTTAACTTGTGATTCGAGGTTCGATATCGACAACCCGTAAGCGCGGGTAATATCGCGTTCAAAAATTTGTCGATATGCTGCTTTAATTACATCATTCTTTTCAACTGCCGATAAACCCGTCTTCATCGCGTACTTGGGACGACGCTCGGACGCATTAAAGTAAATTTGGGGCAGTTGTAACCCTTGTTGGTCGCCAGAAGGACGCGATCGCACTTTATCGGATGGAGTGGGTGCTTTAAATTCCCCAACTAAAACATCCATATACTGGGCGACAATTTCAGATGCTTCGGCATCTTGACGGAAGAACGACAGCGACGCAGCTTTGATTTCTTGTAATGCGACAATGGTTGCTTCAGTCGAGCAAGCATTTTCGATGATTTCCTTCAACCCGCGTGTATTCACCGAGATGATATTGGGGTCACCAGCGACAATCGCATAAGTACCGTAGCGTAAAAACCATGATAGGTCGCGCAGGCTTTTCGCCATATTCGTCGGACCATATCGAGCAATATTGATGGGTCTAAAACCGGCAGGAGTCGGACCGCTAGGAGCCGAGTTAAAAATTGAACGTAAGTTTTCGAGGAAACCACCACGAGTTTCAACGTAAGTTACGGTTCCTAATTCCATATTGCGACGAACATCCGTTGCAGGTGTCGTCGCTTCTGCTGTTGCCGCTGACAATGCTGCTGCTTCTTGGGGCTTTTCCAAGAAAGCCATTGGTGAACCACCAACAAAAATTCGGTTTGCAGCACGCGAAACGATAATTTCAGAATTATCTGTTAAAATCTGGGCTATTTGTAGACGCTTTGCGCCAGATGCAAAATAACTTGCCAATTCGTTGAGTTCGCCATTTCCCAAGAAGCGGTCTTGTTGCTCGGCTTGGGAAATTGTCGATACAGCTAGAGTTTGATATAGTTGCGGACGCGCAACAGAACTTCCACCACTCGCCTTAACACTCATCGGTTTTGTAAAACTCCCATCATATTTTTTATGTGTTAAGCCTGATTAGCTTGAGGCTTGACTTTTTGGTAAAAGTCTGAGTGACTTGCACCGCCTGCAAAGCTAACAGAAAAAAAATTAACCCAGTCAATTTTTAGATTAGAACGTTTTGTGTTTTAACTGGGGCTTTATTAAGAAGTGTGTCAGACTTGTCATCTTTATGTATCAAGTCGTAATAGTACCCACTCCGTGTTAGCTGAGAATGTTCCTAAATTTTGTATGTATAGGTTACGTAAATGTAACACATAGGTTTTGCTGATGAATGTACCTAATTCTATATTAACGGTAAAAAGGTAGCACAAGCGACAAATATCTAATATTTTTGTTTAGCGATCGCATTTTTCTTTGGAGAGGCTCCGCACGTAAAATGCTTGAGGTGGTGGAATAACCAAAATGGTGGTACTGTTATGTCTTAAAGCAGAAAAGTAACTAAGTATCTACATATTCTTTGACTGCGCTTTCGTCCGCCAGGGAATGTAATTCCCTGTCTTATAGCTAAAGTCCTCTGAAAGAGGACTATTTTGATATCTTTGTTCGATGTCAAATTAATTACATTGTAACCTGCTTTTAATCATATAAATAAATCAAGTGCTACTGTAAAAATTATCTTTGAAAATAGGAATGCACGAACTAACATTAAAAGCTGCTGCTAAATCAACATCTGACTCAAACCCACGTGCAATTAATTCTTTTCCGGAACTGCATTTTTTCAAATTCCCTAATAAATCATTTTCGTTTCGGTGAAATGCAGCAATAGCTATTTCAGCTTCGGGTGATAAACTGCCTTTCAAATAACTTAAAATTGCTCCTGCACCAATCAAATCTTCAAACGCAAAGCGCAAACTCCCATCTTCCCATTTCTCAGCTGCGGGAATAACTGCAATTTTCTTACCTAATTTCTGAGCAAATTTTGCTACAGCTTCACAGTTTCGTAAGCAACCAGCTAGAGTTGGTTTATTTCCTGTTCGTAGTGTTAATGAAGAACCATTTGGAGAAGGTAAAACTAATTTTGTGCCAGTTGGAATATTTTTCAGCGATGTCGGGGAAAGAGAATAATCATTAAATTCGCGTTTAAGTGCTAATTTAGCTTGTAAAGAATCAGCATAAGCTTGTGCTGATTCATCTTTCCACTCATACGGGTAAACAATTGCTCCATTACTAGTAGCAATTTCTACAGAGGTAGAAAATGAAAGAATATCGACTATTACAACTGCATCGCTAATCGGTGCAAGCTGTTTAATGCCCTGTATACCCCATTCGCACCTTAAATCAAATTCAAATTGGTTGTAAATCATAATTATCGGGTATTTATAAATTTCTGAAAATTTCTACAAAAGCAGCTTTTGTTAAGTTTTATGTCGCAAGGTCTAAAATACCAGTTGAGATTTCGGAATTTGACGCATCAGTACTGTAGACTCAATTAGCAAGCATAGAGCTAATTTATACAGGAATCTCCCAGATTATGCGTAACCAATTTAAGGCACTATTTTTAACTCCCTTATCAGCTTTGATAGTAGCGTTGGGTGTTACACCTGCAAATGCGGTTCCAGGACAAAGCGCTAGTACGTTTGTCAAGTGGGTAAAAAGCAATCCTCAACTGCCTGCGGTGAAATATAATAGCGAAACCCAAGGTTATGACGGCAGAAAAGGTAACTTATATTTTTATGCTGGGGCAACTTCTAGACAAGGAACAATCACTAGAGAAGGTGTTACAATTAGTGGCGATTCGAGTATTAAGTTTAGCCGTCAAAATGCTAAAGCTGTAAAAACTATTCAAGGTATTTATGGCTCTAAAATCGCTAGCGATTTTAGCAACTCCCAGTATATTGTCAAAGTTGGTAGAGATTCTTTCTTGCGGGGTAAACAATATGGATATAGTGTTGCCCAAGTGCAAAATGGAACTAATTTAGAAATATTTTTATTAAAGGATTTACAAAAGAAAATTGACAATGCTAAATTTTGTCAAAAAAATCAGTGTGATGTGTAATCTCAACTTGGTTTAATCGTAATACAAAAAGCAATAGTGGTCTATATCATTAATTTTGACCGCTGTAGAGACGTTACATGTAACGTCTCTACAGCGGTTTCAGTGTTTGAGAACCCATCCAAAGTTTTGATGGTAACAATGATTACCTTATTAGACACAGAGTACACAGAGAAAGAGTTGGGAGAGACCTAATACCTAACTAACCCATCAAAATCAATGAAATGGTCTATGTCATTAATTTTGATGGGTTAAAAAATATTTTGTAGTGCGAGCATCTTGCTCGCTTTATATCGTACTTGCTCGCTTTATATCGTACTTGCTTACTTTATATTGTACTTGCTTACTTTATATTGTACTTGCTCGCTTTATATCGTACTTGCTTACTTTATATTGTACGCGAGCATCTTGCTCGCACTACCCCCAAAACTAATGACATGAACCAATAGTGGTCTGTGTTATTAGTTCTGATGGGTACAAAGAATCCGGGTTTCT
>JANNFJ010001426.1:0-3954 GCA_031379725.1 Calothrix sp. OTE_75_metabat_31 | reverse complement strand
GCCCACAAAAGTTCATGCAAATTCTGTGTCGTCATTCGAGGTTGAAAATACGATTTTTCTTTTTGAGAGCATGGACTGACCAAAAACTTGAGATGACCAATCCTTAAGGTCAACATACCGAACATTTTCTAACGCCTGCTTAACCACAGATGTTGCCAAATTCATCGTACATAAAGAAATACTTAAAATCATCTGACCTATCTGCTTGAGAGGGGATCTAGAGGAAAAATATTTGTATTTACCAAAAATAGATTCAATAATATCAGAAGTCGCAAGAATTGTTCTCCCTTCAGGGATTTTCTCGATTTCAGTTGTAATATATTCAATAATATTTTGTTGAAAAGTCAAAGTTTTATCATCAAAGAGTGAAAATTCTTTTAACTTAAATTCTGCCATAGATTCTTGATTAATCCCGTTTCGTTTAAGTTGAGTTTCTAAGGTTCTGGTCATCATTATCATTTGACCCCAAATCAAGATTTCTTCTTGATAATCTCTTAACCATCCGAACTTCGTAATTAGTATTTGGTTTAAGATTTCTGGGTCAGAAGTTGGTGCTAACTTAAATAAAGTCTCAATTGGACAATTTAACAGTTTTTGTGCCCATTCAATCAACTTCTCAACATTGAAATAACGACACTGAGAACGTTGAGATGGAGGCGATATAAACGATAATTCTGTTTGTTGAAGTTGATGTCGGCACTGACTACATTTTTGTATAAATGATTGATATTTCTCGGAATTTGCGTTCCTCATGTTTGAGCAATAAAGCCATTGCGTGAGTTACATCATATGTATAAACTACGTCAGGGTATTTAATAGTAAAAAGTTTAATTCCTTTTTCTATATCACTGCCATGATCTGATATTATTTGTACTGGATAACCGACCATATCAGCAAGTTCACAGAGTTTTTGTTCAATTAATTCACCCCTCGTAGAGTCCATAATTTCAAGCGTTAATAGTTGAACATCATGATGTTTGAGTCCTCGCTCTAAAGGGAAAACAGATGATTCCAGATATTGTTGAGGGACACCTAAAACCACCAAGCATTTTTGTTTTCCTAGTTCGACTGTTATGTCAATAATAAAAATCCAATCAGTTCGATATTCTTTTTCTCTTTGAAGTTCATATAACCCAATCCTCAAGAGCCAATTTCTCACGCTACTAAAGCTTGGAGTTGAAACTTCCTCATCTGATACATCCAATTTAAAATTGTTTTCAACTCCTCGTAAACTACTGCCAGAATCAATTGTTTGTTTTACTGCTTTTTGTATTGTTTCAACGTTGTAATGATGACCAATCGCTGTCACTATTTCTATTGGTTCTGAACCTTTTTCTTCTTTTTTTTTTCATCAACTGAGTCGGCACGAAGGATACGTAATTCTTTTTCTGCTTTCATTGCACGCTTTTTCCAATTTTCCCGTGAGCCGGATAAGTCTCTAACTTTTATTTCTAACGCTCTAAGTTGTTTCTGTCTTTCTAATGCTGTTTCTTTCCAGTTTTCTCGGCTTTGTTTAAACAGACGAATTAATCGGCTGGATGAGCTTTTTAATTTTTTCATTAACCCCAATTCCCGTATTATATAGGACTAGCACAAGAAGAAAGCGCGAGCTTCATAACTACCATTTTTTTACCACATTTTAGGCATCGGCTACAGTTAAAGTAGTATCCGCATCGATTAAACTCCAATTCATAAATTCATATTAACAGTAGCAAACAGCAATATTTGAGTTATTACTGGTTGAGCGAAGTGAACCGAATACTGCTTGGTTAAGGATTTTTTGTGTTGATTTCAGGCATGTAGAGACGCGTACCCCTCCGGGGAAGCAAGCAACGCGCAGCGTGCCGGCGAGGCAAATTTCGCGTCTCTACAGGTTTTTGGGTTTACCGAATTTTCACGGAGCGAGCAGTACTGGAAGTGAACCTACCATTTTTTAGCCCATTATCAATATAAAGTCATGTTTAAAATACTTTACAGCGGGTGTTCGACTGGAGGACGCACTTTGCCGCGCAGCGGCAAGCGCGTCCGAGGTCGAACACCCGCAACACGACTTTTTATTTTAAATTAGACATGAGTTGCGGTTGCGGCAAACCTTGTCGCACGCGATCGCGCAAATGCCGATGAGAGAAATGTACCTCCAGTACGCGGTCGCATAGCTTTCCGGGTGCGAAGCACCCGGAGTCCCATAACTCGCAACTTGAGCTACGAGTATTTTTTACTCCCTTTGGGCTAATTCGGTTTTTCTGGGGCTAATTCGGTTTTTCAAAAATTTGCGGAGGAGTCCTACCGCCGATACGTATAAACGTTCATGTTGAAAGGGCTATTTTTAAGATATTTTTGGGTATCTATATTTGTATGAAAAAATATCATCGAAAAATACCCAAAGTCAACACCCTAGCGCGAAGCAACTTCAGATCGGACATTACAACCTTAGTCCTATTTGGTTTCATTATTGTCAATCCAAAATTCACATTTGTGAATGTAAAGTCTCATAACACACTTGAGGGGTCATTTCTGGCTTTTGCATTGTCACATACATTTCAACATTGCGACTAATATAAACCATAACTATATCGATTGAATGGTCGTAAACTTCCACCATACCTTCTATCGCTTTAATATTTTCAATATCGATATCAAATTGGCGTAATTTTTTACGGATAGATTGACGAGGTATATAATCCATTTGTGGAGAGGAATTATCCGTATCGTGAATCATAACAATACCTGGCCATTGCGTTTCTTGATAGCCTGACCAAGACATAGCACCTAATACAGTATTATTTTCTTCAAAAAAATCATTCGCTTCAAAACAAGGCTGATATTTATTCAATTTTGATAATGGATTGAGCCAACCTTGTATTTTCCCCAATAAAGAGGTATTATCCGCCTTCTGCTTATTATCAACAGGCTTTTTAATAAACTTCAATAATGGAGAGCCAGAAACAATTTCTGTCGATAGTAATGGCGTATTATCAAGCTTTCTTTTTTGACGCAGTTTTGACTTTTTTCCCATGATTTTAAAGTTGATTTTGTAATTGAATTTAAAATAGGGGAATTGGTGTGACAATTCCCCTATTTTAAATTCAATCGGTCTATGAACTTACAGAGGCATCAACTTCAGCACTATTAACTTCTTGTTTAACTTCCTTTGGCTTCTTCTCAAAAATTTGGATTCCGGCATCAACTACTTCAAAACCCCCGTCTTCACGTTGACCTAGTTTGCCTGATATAGCCCCCGCCCAGTCGGCAAACTCTGAGGTGTTACTTTCAGCCTTGCGCCAACTTTTCGCATTAATCAAAGCTGTGAAAACTATACCGTTTTGATCGGTAAACTCAATTTCAACTTTTTTGTTTGGTGCTGGTTGGGCTTCTGGCAACGAGCCGTTAAATTTAATCGTGATTTCACTTTTTGCTTCCATACCCATATCTCCATGAGGCTCGAAATATTGTATCAATTTTTGTTACTTTCCCAATCGGGGCAACTACCCCCATCAAACCCATGTGGATGAATAGCACAAATTAAATCGACACCGCCGTAGTTAACCCCGTGGAAATATTTGCAGCTATTACATTGATTTATTTTTTTGAGAAATGCAATTTCATCGTCAGTAAAGATTTGTTCGCGTGCCGACATGGATGCTGCGCTTCTGGCAACACCCATCGCTAATCCTGTCGCAAATAGCCCCGTACCGACCCAAGTACTACCATACACCATCATTCTGTGCAAAGCAGGACGCTGATGGTCAAGGATTTTTCCAAGATGAATCGTTCCCATTCCCACAAGTCCCGATGCATATGTAACAGTACCAATGACAACCGTAAGTACCCCACTAAAACCGCAAGAAACAGTAAAAATGTCAATGATATCCGACTTTGATATTTTCATGATTTTTCATCCTTTTAAAAAATTTCGACTAATTTTTCCGGTCTAAACCACTCCGGCAACGTCAC
>JANNFJ010001385.1:0-8122 GCA_031379725.1 Calothrix sp. OTE_75_metabat_31 | reverse complement strand
CTTCAATTACTTGAATACCCTTTACAGCAAATAACGGTCGTCCATACTGTCCATTAAAGGCTTCAAGTACAATTCTTTGTTGTGGTGAAATACCTGTATGGTGAGCAATTTTATCCCAAACATCTTTTGAATTTAATCCAGATTCTCGATAACTGAGATAAGCAGCTTTTAAACCTTCAGAAAGTGCAAATTCTTCTGCAGTCCTTACAGGTGCTAATCCTAGCTCATTAGCTTCTTTAATTGCCTCATTACCAGCAAACTCACCCCACTTACTGATATCTTTAGCAATTTTATCGGCTTTAAATCCAGCCTTTTTCTTTTCTAAAAGCGCTTGAACGTTTATCACTACCTCATCAATATTTTGCTGGATAGCTTGCTGTGTAACCTTAATACCATCCTTCGTTGCTCGTACCAGTCGTTCAATATTATTCCCAAAAACTTGGTCAATTTTACCTTGCCAAACACCCGCTATTTCTTCAGCTAAATTTTCGGTTACTAAACTCCCACCTTCAAATAACTCTCCATCTGGAAAAATCGCTAAAGGATTTAACCCATGTTTTTTAAAAACCTCCTCACAAGCACCCAATAACAACGCAGTAATATAACCTCTATCTTCAGATAAACGAACTCGAAACAAATTACACGGTCTATCAAAAGCAACCGTCAACTCTGTTTCTAACTTGCGAAAACGTACCGCATCCGGAATACCCAAGTCAAATAAATCAGCCGCAGTAACCATCGCTGCCCATTTTTCAATATTTGGGTCTTCAGGTAAAAATCTTGCCCCATCCGTCACATTATGACCGGAATGACGCTCGATTAATCTCCTAACTAATTCCAAGTCATCTTCTGAATTGATAAAACTTAGTACGCAAGCAGATTGTAGCTGTTCGCGTAAAAAATCCTTGTTTCTAGCGAGATTTTTAACACTTCGTTTTTGAGAATCTAACTTGTTTAAATCGTGGACTGCCGTTGCAGCTAATATCAAACATCGTTTATCTTCCGGTACTCCAGCGATACAGCTAACCGTAAGCACGAACTGACAAGCAGAGTCTAAGTGTTCTGCAAGTGTTGTTCCGTCCCTAACACCATATTGATGGTAATGCGCGTGATTTTCGTAAAGCTGAGGACGAATTTCGCTAAAATAGCGCTCCTCTAAGCTTTGTGGAGGACGATTTAAAAGCCTGGTAGGTTTGGGCATAAGTAAAAACTCTGATGCACAATTCAGTTTATTTACAAAAAGTTTGCTTTGAGACTGTTATTTACACGGATATTTGATTTGAACGCAAACTGAAAGCTTCTATTAAGTAACTTTTTGTCATTACGATAGTGCTTCTAGCTCCGTTTTGCATTTACACTAAGAATAATGGCACAAATATTTTAAAAGTGCAAGTACATTTAGCGAATGCCCAGAAAAAAAGACACGATTACACTGTCAATTCCCCCCGGTACTAAGGAAAAACTCGAAGAAATCGCCCGCGACCTTGGTATTACATGGGGTAAAGAACCCAGTATCTCCGGGTTAATAGTAGCGATCGCTCATAAAAATCTGGAGGTAGGGAAGCCTTTTACACTAGATTCCAACCAAATTAGCGCCTTGCAGCAAGCTATTAAAGCCTTGAACGATGCAGGGCGTATTGGCGAAGCCGAAACTGTAATTACACTTTTGCTTGAACGAGGAAATTTAGATGCACCAATGCGTCAATCCTTGCTGAAGCAAGCAAATAAATTTGTACAAGCGTGGCAAAGTAGAATTGATGAGTACAGGCAAAATAAACAGCCTTTTTACCTGCTTTACGAAAATTCCCAAGGACAAGAACTAGAGTATACCGTGCGTTACGCCGAACCACGTTTCTTTGATAAACGCTTTTATTTAATGATTTGGTGCGAAGAAACAGAAGACGTAGAAAACGATATCCCCGACATTCCAGAACTATGGCACAATCGAAATTTAATCTTCGATCGAATCCGTTCAATCGTACCTGCAAGCGGTGAATGGCGAGAAGGACTCGATGACATCAAAGTGTGCTTACACTTTCGGGGCTGGATGGTAAAGTCTTATAGACGCAGAGAAGACGATTTAGAAGACGAGGTTATTGGTGATGTACGTCAAATAGTGCGAAGAGTTGTAAATGCTTTTTGGTTACTGCGTGAAGTTGCACGTTATTGGGATGAGTGCTTAATTATTTCACCTCCGGCAATGCGCGATCGCATCAAGCAAAAATTGCAGACCCTTTGCGACTTATACAATATTGAACAGTATTAAAGTCGCAGCCAAATTTACGAGCCATTTTGATATAAAATTTGCTTTCTAACTCATCTTTGCACTTCTCTAAAATGACTAAGTTGTAAGTCCATCCAATTTCTCGCACCATTGGTACGAGAAATTTATTCTTAATCATGCATCTGGCTCAATTGGTTGATATTCCTGAACACTTCCACTTCTAACAATCCACAATTTCCCCATAACTTCTGCTTCCTCCAATCGAATAATCAAAGTGTCTATTGCTTCTCGTAAATCATCAAAATTATGGTGAGATGGTAAACGAATTACGATAATCCCTGCATAATCGGAAGGATTATATTTCATCCGATTACTAAAACCTCGGTCGTTAGTAATTAAACACCTACCCTCAGAAGTACAAATCTCAATTAATTCCTCATCCGGGGTCGAAGTTAAACCTTGTTCCCTCACCGTTGCTACATCATGTCCTGCTAAACGTAACCATGTAGCAACCCGCACGCTACCAAGATGCTCATCGAGTTTTATCTTCACTTTTTTGTTGTTTCCTTATTAGCTCCTACGGGAATTTCAACAAAATAACCTTTGCTCATTTGGGCACCATAAGCTATGCAGGCTAAAATATCCTCACGTTCAATACCAGGGTACTCTTCCAAAAGCTCCTCAATACTCACTCCCCCTGCTAAATAATCCAAAATCATCGATACCCAAATCCGATGTCCCTTAATGCAAGGTTTCCCAAAACAGATATTCGGGTCAATCGAAATTCGAGAAAGTAGATTATTCGTAGTCATGATAATTCCTCTAGATTTTGCCCATTTATTTAATGTTCTAACAAATCTATCTTTTCAGCCTTCGGGTATCCCAATAACTGAAAACACCGAACTTGAAAGTATCCTTAATTAGTGTCCGTAAACTGTTGTTAATCCCTATATTGCCATTCAAAATAGAAGTTGACAAGAGATGTCCGCATAAAAGTGTCCGTATATTTGTTTTTCTATTTATGAGTCGAAAAGGTCAATCGATAACACTGTCAATATCAGAACGGGATAAAGCTGAACTAGAATCTCTAGCGCTAGAGTTTGGCATGACTTGGGGGGAACGTCCGAACATTTCCAGGTTAGTGGAAGCGATCGCACGTCGTCAGTTACTGTTAGGCAACAATAATGATTGGTCAGAAACCCGCATTCGAGCCTTAGACAGAGCGATGCGTGTATTAATAGACATTGGACAAAACGAGCAAGCAGAGGAAATCGCCAAGTTACTTTTAGAACGTAGCGAACTATCAACACCACTACGAACCGAAATCGAAAGTTTCCTCGATAATCTGCCCCCAGCTTGGCGTTTGCAGGTTGACTCTTACATCCAGCGCCAGCAACCATTCCAGATTTCCTATGAAGATGCAGCGCATCGTGTATGGAATTTTACCGTCCGCCATGCAAAAGTTACACCCCACGAAAAGCGACTATATCTAGATTGCTGGTGCGAGGAGACAGAAGGTAATTTAGATGTGGAACAATTGCGACATAATTGGTGCTTGCGACTCGACCGGATTCAAGATGCTGCTGTCATGGCTATTCCTGGAGAATGGCATTCTGGGTTAGCCCAGATAGATGTAGAAATGCATCTATTTAGTGGTTTAGCTTTTGCCTACCAAGCGAAACCAGAAGACAAAATCAACGAATGGATACCAGATAGCGTGCGATTGCGTCGAATCGTAAGAAGCATTTCGTTTACTTTTTGGTTTATCCGAGAAGTGATGCAATATACCCCAGATTGCGTAGTAGTATCGCCAGATAGCGTGCGATCGCTCGTCCGCGAAAAAATCAAAACCCTTTGCCAGCACTACGATTTAGAAACCACTGAATAAAATCAAGCCGCTCTCTGCAGGCAAGACTGTTTCTACCGGAAAAAATAAGAAGGCACGCAATATTGTAGGGGCACGATACATCGTGCCCCGATACATCGTGTTCCAATACATCGTGTTCCAATACATCGTGCCCCGACGACGGTACTTATACCGCTATTTAACCGAATTGCCACATAGAGTTATAATGCGTAACATTAGTTAACAATTTCATTTTCACAAATCTTTATATCTCCGTTGCCTGTAATGAAGACCGCTATCAGACCCGAAACTCAACCACCGACGCGATTATTCTCAAACATGGAAATAAACAGCGACGGGACACACCATCAGCCAGGTAGCATATTAGGAAGTACAGCCCTCATTGCCGGAACTACAGTGGGAGCGGGAATACTCGCTTTGCCTGCGGTGACTTTGCCATCGGGTATTATCCCATCAACGGTTTTGCTAGTTATTGTTTGGCTTTACACGTTAATTTCCGGACTTTTGATTGCTGAAGTTACCTTAAATGGAATGCGGCAAGGACATACAAGTAACGGATTGTTAGCAATGGCGGAGAGTACGCTAGGTAAAATTGCTGCTAAATTCGCTGGCGGTGCGTACTTATTTTTACATTATACGCTTTTGGTCGCATATATAACTCAGGGTGGGGAAGTTTTGCGATCGCTCCTTGCTAAGTTTTGGGGAATACAAGTAAATTTACCTATTTGGATCGGAACGACAGCATTCGCATTACTATTCGGTGGAATCATGTATTTCGGGCGCGAAAAGTTGGTTGAAAAAATCAACAGCGCTTTTGTGGCAGTTTTAATTGTCTCGTTCGCAGGCTTATTATTCATAGCAAGCGGACAAGTGAAAATTTCCCAGTTTGTATTTCAAGATTGGACAGCGCTGCCACCTGCGATTTCAGTAATGTTGGTAGCGCTGTTTTACCATAATGTGATTCCAGTAATTGCGACCCAATTAGAAGGTGACGCAAAAAAAGTCCGTCAGTCAATTGTCATTGGTTCGGGGATTCCGCTGCTGATGTTTCTGGCATGGAATACCGTAATTCTAGGCAGCATGAGTCCTGAACTAGTCCAAGAATTTGCGATTAAAGGGAAAATATTTGACCCATTACAAATATTAGGTACTGGTGGTGCGGGTGAATGGTTAGGAATATTGGTATTAGTATTTTCCGAATTTGCCCTAGCAACCTCATTTATCGGCTTTGTTTACGGCTTACTCGGTTTTTTCCAAGATGCGTTTAATCCAACTTCACAACGGTTATCACTCTACGGATTAGCTTTAATACCACCACTCGGCTTATCAATACTCAATCCGAGTATTTTCTTTACCGCACTCGATTACGCAGGGTCATTTAGCACATCGATTTTAGGCGGCATAATTCCAGCATTAATGGCATGGAAACAACGCCAAAAAAGCTCAAATATGACTCATCATCGCCTTGTCCCAGGTGGAAATGCGACATTATTCATCATCTTCGCACTAGCAATAATACTCATCGTCAAAGAAATCCTGTAAAAAGTCCAACTCAAAATCCCAAAATACCTACCCCCAACCCAAAAACTCAAAAAACATAATCCCGTAAGGGCAGGTTCACCGAAAAAACTCACCGCAAAACAAAAATTCCACTAAACCTGCCCCCACCCAACCCAAAATCCAAATCAATCAAAAACATCGCTAAACTAAAAACGGTTTACAGCATGACATTAAAGATATTTCGCTGTTCGGCATGACATAAAGATGCTTCGTTCCTCAGCATGGCATAGAGATGCTTCGTTCCTCAGCATGACATAGAGATGCTTCGTTCCTTAGCATGACATTAAAGATGCTTCGTTCCTTGGCATGACATCAAAGATACTTCGCTGCTCGGCATGACATCAGTGAAGGTTTTACCCGTTTGCAGCAAAAACAAAAACAAAAACAAAAAAAAGCAGAGACACGTCTTCAAAATGCCTCTGCAAAATAAACCTATCCATCCTCAAACCGTGCCTTTACACGGTTTCAAGCTTTTTAACTCTTGTTTCCATTCCCGAAACAATAAGAGTAATCATTTTTAAAATTGCTGTTCGGTCTCCCTTCTTACACTGTTCAAACAACTCTTGCACATCCGCCATTCGCGCATTCTTTGCTGACGTTAACAGCGCGTTTTCCCTAGCCTTAGCGTTGTTATTAGCACAAGCAGTGTAAAGAATCAGTCCAGCCATCGTATACAAATCTAACATCGGCTCATCAGTGCCACGTAGATTGAAAATGTTAGGAAATCTTGATGAAGGGTGAATGAATTGACTAAAGGTTAATTTGGTCATGCTTTTGTTGGGTCGATATTTTGAATTGGCAAATCCCAGGTAATACTGCTATGTAGCTTGGTTTACTTCAACCGAATTGCCCTGGTGCGATTGATAACAAATCACGATTGTTCACCTATTTGATATTTTTTAGCCTCAATTAGCTTCTGGCTGGGAGTTTGAACGATAATTCCTCCATCAGGACAACTCCGTATTTCTTTACGAACACTTCAATTATCAGCAAAAAAACGGTAATTAAGTTAACAGGGGTTGCGTAAGTATTTGGCAGCATATATACTGTATAAACAAGAGAAACAAAACACTTGGATTCCTAAATTTAGTTCATAGACTAGCGATTTGAGTGAAAGCTAGACTTGACAGGATGTTCTACCTTACTTTTTCCTCGGCGGCTTATTACTCCACATGCTTATACTAGCGCTTGTCATTTTTTTATGTCAAGATGTCATTTTCAAAATGTGGCATAAAGTGTCCTGTACATTTGTTGTCATGAGAGAAAATAAAACAAGCGGTATTATTATCTAGAGTCGAACCTATGACCGATAGAAGGCGTTCAGAAGAATACAAACAGGTCAGCGGCTACGTTCCGATGGACTTGGCACGAGAGTTCAAGAGCATTTGCGCTCGTGAAGGGTTGTCCCAAAGCGACGCATTAGAAGAAATGCTTTACGAATGGGTAACCAAGCGAGGAGGTCAACTCACCTCGATTGGCGAACCAACCGCTCCCAGAACCATTGCTGACCTCATTCGAGCCAACATAGCAAAGCTGAAGCGCTGTGGAGTCAAAAACCTACAGGCGCTGGCGAAAGGTGAAGTACTACCGACACCGGGAGACTTTGCCATCATCACATCCGCTTTAGGGATCGCCGAGGAAGAAAGAAAAATGATTTGGCAAGAAACTTTAAAAATTTCCGTGGACAGGGATTCAATGAGTGTAAAACTATATAAATAGTCGGAGGTATAAAAAAGGTGAGTGCGAGTATATATAGAATCCTAAACCTGCCAGGTTGGAACTACAAAATGTCCCACGAGGGAGTTTCCATCCTTGCCCCCACAAAGCGAGATGCTACTCACCTGGCACAAAGCTACGGAGAAGCTTTTAGCGAAACCGCAGCTAAGATTAACGGAAAAGTCCGAATCAAATGGAGAGGCTGTAAGAATCCCATCGAGTTTTTTGGCTGGATGGCATCGAACGGGATACCAAATCCTTCTGAAACAGCCGAACGGATTTTGCGTACCGAGGGTGCAGTTTTTTGCAGCCAGTTGGAATTACCAATCCAACTATTGCGACGCATGGTCGCAGCTGCTGAAAACGACCGTCCCATTAGCATTGTCAGGCAAGATACCCGCAAGCAAATCATTGTTAACCAGCCAATGGCTGATATGTTACAAACCTCCCCGGAAATTGCCACTCAAAGAGTCATGACGCGATTTTGGCTACCCGAAGACTTAGCCGAACTCGAACAACGATTAACAATGGATAGGCAGTTTACTTGGACTTACGCGGCTGGTTTAAATGAGCAAGCTTGGGCAATCTTGACAACTCAATTTGAGGCTTTTGAGGCTGATGGGATTTGGTATAGGCAAGGAATTTGTTTGTCTACTCCTCAGCTTGTGCCAATTCCATCGAGAGCTTTTGCTCCAGCTTGAACAATCAGGTGCCAGTACATTATTTGCGTCGGGGTGTACTTGCTTAAATCAAGT
>JANNFJ010001380.1:0-2201 GCA_031379725.1 Calothrix sp. OTE_75_metabat_31 | reverse complement strand
TCTTGATTTATTTAGTGGTCTGTTTAATTAATTCTGATGGGTTAAAAAAGATTTGGTAGTGCGTAGGCACCAGCCCGCAAGGCTTACATCTTGCTTGCTTTAATATAATGCGCGAGCAAGATGTAAGCCCTGCGGGCACGCTGCGCGAACGCACTACCCATCGAAATTAATGACATAAACTACTAGTACAAGACGGCGGAAATAAGAATACCATTGTAGTGCGAGCATCTTGCTCGCTTTATATAGTACGCGAGCTTTTCGGTAAGCCTTGCGGGCTGGCTTTGCCGAAGCACTACCTTTATCAAAATTGAAATATTTTTAAAATGGTATGGTAATTTGCGCCATGCTGTACTAGTTCATCAAATTTTCAACCTCTAATAACTTTAGTTTCAGCAATTCTTTCAATTGCTCCAATTGTTGGTTACTCGCACTGCTCAAAGTTGCTTGCGTCAAAGTATTAATTTTAGCGATCGCAATTTTAACTTCTTTCGATTCGCTGGGGATATTAGCTACATATTTAGCTTTAATTTGTTTAATAAGTTCGCGGGTTTCGGGCACGGTGAGATTTTTACTCAATACTTCTTTCGTTGCTTCTCCACGCACTGTTGCACAAACTTGCTCCTCTACACCCAATGCTTTTGATGATAGTCCAGAAGAAAGCGCTAATGCATGGGCACCTTTGAGTTCTAAATTGCGGATGGCATCTTTCAAGTCTTGCGGCAAAAACAACATTGGCATTAAATTAGCTTTGACCGAAGTCGGGTTTAATCCAAGTTCGAGCAAAATCAAGAATACCTCAAGTTCCGTACCC
The DNA here is from genome assembly GCA_031379725.1 of Calothrix sp. OTE_75_metabat_31. GTDB lineage: Bacteria > Cyanobacteriota > Cyanobacteriia > Cyanobacteriales > Nostocaceae > JANNFJ01. Next base: position 1,390 of record JANNFJ010001380.1, on the reverse strand, counting down.
AAAACTCCTAATGCTTGTATACCTAAAAGTTGTTCTTCACTACTCAAAGTCACCAAATTTGCCAATTCTTTAACTTTGCCGTCACGCTCAATGCGCTTAATTGCAGTACCAAGTGTAGTATAAATTTCATCATTGTTAAGTTCTGTAGATTTAGTTATTTCCCGTACAATCGCTTCAGCTTTATCCAGGGGGTTTAAATCTTCAAAACCAAGAAAAGTTAATAACGAAGACTGGTCTAAATCTTGGGGTACGGGTACAACTACAGAGCGAATTGTTTTCCACTCCAAAACCTTTGCGCCTTCCCAACGCAATTGACCATCGAGCAGCGTGTAGCGACCATTGCCCGATGGTATTAAAATCACTGGGGAAATCTGACCGTGCTTTTTAAGACTTCGTGCTTTGGCTTGAATCGATGCGCTCGTTATTGTTTGGCGGGGTTGGTTGGGGTTAGAATCAATTAACTTGACTTCAATTTCCACTTCCCCCGACGAACTTTCTAATTGCGATCGCAGTTGTTCAATCACGTCCGTGAGTTCGGGGTCTGCTGCGGAGCGCAATTGCTCGATTTCGGTTTGGAGTTCGGTAATCTTCTTTTCCTGGTCGCTTTTTTGAACGGCTCCTTTGAACTTGGTCGATATTGCGGGTAATGTTTTTGCCATTTATTTATCCTTGTTCGCTTTAATTAATCTGACCACATCATCAACAACTTGCTTAAAATCTTTGCACGCTGGATGCCGAGGGCGATACTTATGTAAAGGTAAACCGTGGGCGCTAGCATTTTTAAATTCGTTTGATGTGCGTATTTCGGGATATAGTTTAATCTCTAATTGTTGGGCAATTTCTGGTAACTGTCTGAGATACTGCCGATGCATTCCTACCGAATCATCGTACATGCTCGGCACAAAACCTAATATTGGCGGACGCGGGTCTAAGTGCAATTCTTCGCTCGTTGTAATCGACCACTCGACCAATTCTGCCGACCCTGCAATCGCTTTCATCTCCAGTTGTATTGGTATTAGTACATGGGTTGCCGCCGCTAATGCATTGACATTGAGCATCCCCAAAGTCGCCGGACAATCTAATATCACAACATCGTGGGGAAGTGGATATTTCTTCAACCTGTCGGCAAGCACGTACTCGCCGCGCTTCCTAATTACCAAATCGTTGGCGACTTCGGCTAGCGTTGGATGCCCTTGACAAACTTCCACCCTCGATTCATCCCAAACAGGTGTTAATTGCCAATCTCCCTTAAAATCCTTTGATAAAACATTTGCCGTGGTCTTATTCGCCTCAATAGCCTCTAACCCGCAGAAAACATCGAGCGATCGCTGTGGGTCTAGGTCGAGCATTGCGACTTTACATTTGCGTGTTACTAATTCACAGGCGAGAT
>JANNFJ010001325.1:0-3566 GCA_031379725.1 Calothrix sp. OTE_75_metabat_31 | reverse complement strand
GCGAGACGCCTATCCTACGACTAAACTGATACTAAACGGCGTAATGATTCAGCACGACGTTTGGCTACGGTATTATTTGGTTCTCGTTTGAGAACTTCTTCATACATTTCTAGCGCTTGTGCCATTAAGTTTTTCTTTTCGTATGCATGGGCAAGGTTGTTGTAAGCTATAACGTAGTCAGAATTGAGTTTGAGAGCTTCTTTGTATTGACGAATGGCTAAATCATATTGGTCTTGGGCAAAATATACGTATCCAAGTCCGTTATAGAGAACACTCATATTTTCTTCCTCTTCTGATTTGGCAGTTTTGAGGGCTTTTTGGAATAAGCTAATTGCTTGGGTATAGAGTTTCTTCTCTGAGTAAATTCGCGCAAGTTCGTAGTATTCTTGAGTATTACCTTCCTCTTTGGTTAACTTGTTCCGCAACCGCGAAAAGGAACCTTCAACTTTTCGTGTTTTAAAAACGAGTTTGACCACGTTTACTAGTGCAAACGCTAATATGCTGACGAAGACTGAGAGATAAATAATCGCTAGTTTGCTATCCATTGTCTTTTTTAAAGGTTGTTTCTATTTCTATTATCAGGGAAAGAGGGGAGTTGGGAGTTAGGAGTTAGGAGTTAGGAAAGACAAATCACTACTGACTACTGACAAATGACCACTAACCACTGACTACTGACTACTGACCACTAACCACTGACCACTGACCACTAACCACTGACCACTGACCACTGACCACTGACCACTAACTACTCCCTAATTCGAGATGGTGGTAATCCCCAATATTGGATGCGTTGTTGCAACCAACCTGTTTCTAAATACTGCGCTAAAGCATTATCTATTTTCCTCCTCAATTCGTCGCGTTGTAACCCTTTACCTATAACTACACATAATGGTTCAGTGGATAATTTAATATCTAAAAGTCGGTATTGGGGATACTCTTGCACCCAACCACTTAGGACTGTGGCATCGGCTGCGAATGCTTCGATTTGATTGGCTTCGAGTTGGTTTTGTGCTTCCTTGTAAGAATTTACTGCCGTTAATTTGGCGTTAGGTATAAAATATTTTATTCGCGGTATTGTACTAGAGCCTTGCAATACACCAATTGTTTGATTTCTAAAGTCACTTAAACGCTGTAAAGAGGTATTTTTAGTTACTATGACTGCACTATCTAAGTAGTAAGGAATACTGAAATTGACTAAACGAGCGCGGGATTTGGTGGCTGTGACTGTGGCAATGGCTAAGTCTACTTTATTGTCAAGGATTTGGGGAATGCGATCGCTATTTCTGACAGGCTGCAATTTGACTGCGTTGGGTAAACCCAGCAAGTCTTGCGCGAGACGTTGAGCTAAATCGATTTCCAAACCTTGTAAGTTGCCTTTTGCATCCCGGAATCCCAGGGGACGAATATTGTCTTTGACTGCTATTTTAATATAACCGCGCTCCTGAATTGCCTTCATTTCGTTTGCAAGACTGGGTGAGGGACACAGTAAAACGCAAAAGGCAACCAAAAGCAAAATCGCAATTTGAATCCGCTTGTATCCCATAAAGAGGTGGGGGAGTGGGGGAAATGGAGGGAAAATAACGCTCTTTATTCTACACCTTTCCCCGCAAACCCATTACCTGTTTCCCTTTATGCCGCAGGTACTTGACTTGCCATTTCGGCTATTTTGGTAAAACCATTTGGGTCGAGGACTGCCAATTGTGCCAGCATTTTGCGGTTGATTTCGATGTTGGCTTTTTTGAGGTTGCCCATCAATTTGCTATAGCTCATTCCGTGTAAACGTGCTGCTGCGTTGATGCGGGCAATCCATAAGCGACGAAAATCGCGCTTTTTCTTTTTGCGATCGCGGTATGCACTGCGAAGCGCTTTCATTACCTGTTGATTTGCGGTTCTAAACAGGGTCGAGTGGGAACCGCGAAAACCTTTTGCGAGTTTGAGAATTTTCTTGCGGCGTTTGCGTGCTACATTACCGCGTTTTACCCGTGTCATATCTTAAATTAATCCTGAGATGAGTGAATCCAAAAGTTACGATGAGAATTTAGTATCGGAAATTTACAAATAGGGTAGCATTCCGCGCACGTTTTCTACGTCGCATTCGTTAACTAATCCCATTTTCCTGATACCGCGTTTTTTGCTCGATGACTTGTGTTCGAGTAGGTGATTTCCAAAAGCCTTACGACGCATGATTTTTCCGGTGCCTGTAGCGCGAAATCGCTTTGCTGCAGCCTTTCGTGTTTTTAGTTTAGGCATATCCAATTATTGTAAATCTACACAGTCTAATATATTACTACGTTTAGAAATTATGGGGAAGGGGAAAATCCTTACACCCCTAATTCACACATTGTGGAAATTGTTTTTTCAAAGCTGGAAATACAGGACATGGTGGAAGGGATTGTAAATTTGCTGGTTTACTCCATGTAAATGGTGCTTTTTGTGCCGCTGACATCCACAATAATCGTTTTGCTCTGGTCATTGCTACATACAACAATCGATATTCTTCGGCAGTTTTGAGATACTTTGCTTGTTCCCATGCTGCGGTAATACTGGGTATTTTTTCAGGGTTGTGCAGTGCGGTGCGAATTTGGGCACGGGCAACTTCTGATAATGTAAAATTGCCCAAAAATTGACTTTGTGGTGGCACCCAAAATTTTCCAGGTATTAAGTTTTCATGTAAAAATGGTAAAAATACGTAATCCCAATCTAACCCTTTTGCCTTGTGCATCGTAATAATTGTCAACTGCCCTTTCCGAGTATAACGGGCTTCAACATCTTCCGTTTCCACCGCCTCAAATCGTTCTGAAGCAACGATTTCGCTTAATACACCCAGCATTGCCCCCATCGAATTATTGGTACTAATTTGCAAATTCACACGCTCGGAAAGTTTATCTGCAGTAGCCAGTTCGGCTTGTTCATAATTCAATGTTATAGCAATAAATGAGCTTAATTGATACAGCGGCAACTCAATTTTGGCCCTGAGTAAACCTCGGCACAAACGAGCAGCTTTTTGTACCGGTTCAAGTTGGGAAATAGCTAATGGCCCCGGATAGAGAAAATCTTCGGGTTGCGAGGCAAGGGCATTAAGGTCTTGGGTAGGTATTAACTGGCGCTTGACCAAGATTTCGAGGGTAGCTTTGAGATAGTCAGGGGAATGAGGGCGATCGCAAAATTGGAGTATTGTTAAAATTTCAGCGGGTATGTGTGATTGGCGATCGCGTTCTCCAGCATCGTACAAAATTATCCCATGTTCTTTGCAAGTTGGTGCAAGTGCTTCGGCTAACCAACGTCCTTGACGGTTTTCACGCACCAGTATTGCGGCACGAGTATTGTCTGGGTCGGTTGCGAATAGTTCGACAACTCGCTTTGAAAGCAATTCGACGGTGTGAGAAATATCACGGGGTGTATGAAGTTCGAGTCCTTTTCCTACATGGGGTGGATTTGCATCGGGTTGTGGGTCATTTGGGTCAACAGTGCGGATTGTTTGGGGACGGAAGGGGGTGGAAGAGGGAGTGGGGGTAGAAACAATTTCTCCTAGTTCCCCTATTTTTCTAACTTCTTTAACTTCTCCA
>JANNFJ010001305.1:0-9134 GCA_031379725.1 Calothrix sp. OTE_75_metabat_31 | reverse complement strand
GATTTAGGAGAAAGGCAGAAGGGACTTGAATATTACGACAAAGCATTACCTTTGTATCGTGCAGTGGGTGACAGGCGTGGGGAAGCTACTATTTTCAATAATATCGGGTCTATTTACGACCATTTAGCAGAACAGCAGAAGGCACTCGAATATTACAACCAAGCATTACCTTTGTATCGTGCAGTGGGTGACAGGGGTGGGGAAGCTACTACTCTCAATAATATCGGGTCTATTTACGACAATCTAAGACAAAAGCAGAAGGCACTCGAATATTACAACCAAGCATTACCTTTGCTTCGTGCAGTGGGTGACAGGAGTGCGGAAGCTATTACTCTCAATAATATCGGGTTATTTTACGACGATTTAGGAGAAAAGCAGAAGGCACTCGAATATTACAACCAAGCATTACCTTTACGTCGTGTAGCGGGTGACAGGGGTGGGGAAGCTAATACCCTGCGGAATCTTGCTTCCCTGGAACGTGACAGAGGCAACTTGCAAGAATCTCTTAAACAGATTCAAACTGCCATCCAAATCATTGAAGATTTACGCAAAACATATACAAACAAAGACCTACAAAGCACTTATTTCGCTTCAGTACAGGATTATTACCAGTTCTACATTGACCTGCTGATGCAACTGCACAAGAAATACCCATCAAAAGGCTACGATGCTATGGCTCTAAATGCGAGCGAGCGAGCGCGTGCCAGAGGACTCATAGAATTATTAGCCGAAGCTGGTGCAAATATTCGTAAAGGTGTTGACCCCAAACTGCTAGCATCTGAACAACTTTTACTCGGTAAAATCGATGCAATTCCAAAGCAAATTCAAGAATTAAAATCAGCCAAGGTTAATAACTCAGCAGCAATTGCGGCACTCGAACAGGAAAACGAAAACCTCTTAAACCAATACCGCGAATTAAAAACCGAAATCCGCACTAGTAGCCCAGGATATGCCGCAATCAAATACCCCCAACCTTTGGAGTTAAAGCAAATTCAGCAACAACTCGATCCTGATACGGTGCTGCTGCAATATTCCTTGGGTAAAGACCATAGTTATCTTTGGGCAGTTACACCCGAAGAAATGAACGTTTACGAACTGCCCGCAAGCAAAGCCATCGAAGAAGTTGCAAATTCATTCCACAACATTTTGGCGCAAGAAAACGCTGGTGATTTAGCGATTTCTACTTCCGAAAAACTCAGCAAAATTATTCTCGCACCTGTGGCAAATAAGTTAGGGAAAAAGCGCTTGGTAATTGTTGCGGATGGAGTTTTGCAGAGTATACCATTTGCAGCATTAGCAGACCCAATGTCCGGTTCGACCTATCAACCCTTAATAGTCAACCACGAAATAACCAATTTACCTTCCGTCACTGCTCTGTTCACCCAACGAAAACAACTTAGTAACCGCAAAGCTGCACCTAAAACCCTTGCTGTACTTGCTGACCCAGTATTTGAGGCTAACGATAAGCGTATCACAGGGGTTGAACCTCCCATTACTCCCAATTTGAACCTGAACAGTCGTAGTTTGCAACGAGCTTTAAAAAATCTCAAGCGAGACGGACTACCACGTTTAGAAGGTACGCGAACGGAAGCAGACGCAATCCTCAAACTTGTATCACCGTCTGAAAGTATACATGCATATGACTTTGATGCAAATTACAACTTCGTCAATAGCCCAGAACTTAAACAATATCGCTTCTTATTATTTGCAACTCACGGATTTGTTGACACCATAAATCCAGAATTATCAGGAATTGCCCTCGCACAATTCGATAAATCTGGTCAGCCACTGTCCAAAAACTATTTACTCTTGGGTGATATTTTTAACTTAGATTTAGGCGCGGAATTAGTTGTTTTAAGTGCCTGTGAAACAGGTTTAGGTAAGGATGTCAAAGGTGAAGGATTTATGGGATTAACAAGAGGGTTGATGTATGCGGGTTCTAAACGAGCAGTGGTGTCTCTCTGGTCGGTTGACGATAATGGAACATCACAATTAATGCCGAAATTTTACTCTTTAGTGTTGCAGGGTAAATCTCCTGCAATCGCTTTGCGCGATGCTCAACTACAAATGTGGCACGATAAAACATTCCAAAATCCCTATTATTGGGCGGCTTTTACTTTACAAGGCGATTGGCGACCTTAAACCAAATTCTGTGCTAGGTCAGTACAACTCATTTGCCCACAGTATCATTTATTTCAGGGTGCGGCCATATAGTAAAACTAACCAGTAAAGGAATTCCCACAGGTATTGATAATCGCACCCCAATGTCAAATTGCTTAGGTTCTGAAAACCTTGTAGAGACGCGATATAAAGCCCTGCGGGCATGCTTGCGCGAACGCGTCTCTACATTCCTCAGAATTAATGACATAGACCACTACCCTATTCCCTAACTCTTCTGCGTCGTCGTTGGGGTCTGTCGTCTTCGTCTTCTCGCAAACGGCTGCTAACTTCGGTGAAAAAGTCTCGTCGTAAAAGCGGATAATCGCTGACCCACAAATCGAGTCTGGGGATATATATATCAGTAATTTCCTCAATACGGCTCAGATCACTAGTATTTGACATTACTAGTAATTCCACCAGTTGACCGGGTGCGATCGCTTTATACGCAACCCGCAAGGGGGCTTGAAATTCGGCCGTAAATCCTGTATCGTCACCGATTTCTAAATTAATTCGCTTTTCGCGGTTTTCAACAATTACCAAATCACCCTTATTATTAACTGTTTCCTGCTTGCCAATCAACTCTTCGGTAATCCAGAAATCTATAACTCGACCGCGAAAGAAACCACCGTATTTATATCGACGGCATTTCACATTTCGCATACTAGCTAAAAACACTGGCCCCCACAGCCAATAAAACGCACCAGTTAGCCCTAGAAAAAACAAAATGGGGCCAAAATCTAACCTGAAAAGCACTTTAATTAATAAAACTGCTGCCACTGCGACCACCGAAATTAGCAATCGTTGTATAAAAGTTGAGAACTTACCCCAGTAATATTTGTACTGGTCTGCAGTCGCAATAAAAGGAATTAATTGTTCAAATTTTGGGCGAGTTAATGGAACAAGCATCTTTAAAAGTTAGGAGTTAGGAGTTAGCAGTTAGGAGTTAGGAGTTAGCAGTTAGGAGTTAGCAGTTAGGAGTTAGCAGTTAGAAGATGTAGAGACGCGAAATTTCGCGTCTCTCCTTTGAGTTAGGAGTTAGCTTTCCCCTTCCAAACAGTTATAGTATCTTTTCTAATCCATATACTAACGACTTTAGCAGTTGAACTTTGCGAATTGCCAACAGCACACCGGGCATGTAACAAGCCCTGTCGCTGGTATCGTGACGTAAAGTATAAACTTGACCTGCTGCACCAAATATAACTTCTTGGTGAGCAATCAATCCAGGTAAACGAATGCTGTGTATTCTAATACCTTCACCTGCATCGCTGCCTCTTGCCCCTTGGAGCTTTTCTTCTTCTTTTACCTGTGGTGGGTTAAAAACTTTACCAACTTCGGCAAGCATTTGCGCGGTCTGAATCGCTGTGCCGCTTGGTGCATCGGCTTTTTGGTTGTGGTGTAACTCAATAATTTCCACATGGTCAAAGTATTGTGATGCTGTCACTGCAGCTTGTTGCAGCAGTACCATCCCGATGGAAAAATTGGGGATAATTAAACAACCCGTACTCGCTTTTTCGGCAAAATCAGCCAAATTGTGCAACTGTTGTGGACTCAAGCCAGTGGTTCCCACAACTGGACGAATACCGTATGCGATCGCGCTGCGAATATTATCATAGACTCCATCGGGATGGGTAAAGTCAACCATCACACCCGGTTGCATCTGACGTTCTCCTGCCACATATGCCAACATCGCTTCCATCTGGTTGGTAATGGGTACTTCGAGAGGTTCGCTTAAACCTGCCAATTCTCCGGCATCTTTACCCTGGTGTTCAGGAGTAGTATCAATAGCACCCATCAGCACCATATCAGATGATTGGGCTACAGCTTTGACCACCTCACGTCCCATTTTACCTGCTGCACCATTGATAACTACCGGAATCGCATTTTTATTCGTCATCGTTCAAGGAATGTGTTTTGAGCCAACAAAGGAATTTTAGGGGAATTTGGTGTTGGTTGCGCTTCCAAAAAAATATTTGTTAAGATAGGTAACATTAAAATACCTATCTATGATTTTATAATCTACTCAAAAATTGGCGACCAAATATCGCAAATAGCGACTTCCCAACCAGGTAATAAATCCGGAAGCGTCAACACATCACTATTACCCAGTATTTCTTCACTCCCATCACGATAAACTTCCACAGTTTTTGTTTTTGGAATAATTAAAATGCCAATTTGTGAACCCAACCGAATATATTCTTTAATTTTTGCTCTTAATTTAATTATCGAGTCAGTTTTTGATTTAACCTCAACTACCAAATCGGGTGCTAATTCCGCATAATCTTCTGTAGACTGCTTCAATCTTTCTGCTTTAATAAAAGATACATCAGGTGCGCGTAAATTCGTATCAGAAATCTTAAATCCCGCACTTGAACCTGTGATGCGTCCTAACTTGCGGGGTCGCACCCAATTTCCCAAAAGACGGGCAAACTCAGTTCCTATTTCTTCCGATTCATAACCTGATGGACTCATAACAATAATATTACCATCGACAAGTTCCATACGATAGTCAGGGTATTCACCCTGCATTTTCTCTAAGTCATTAATAGTTAGTACCATAATCTGAAATACCGTATAGATAATTTAATTTTATATTTTGGATTAAATCGTTAATATATACCAATAACTAACAATAGGACAGGCAAGATGCCTATCCTACGGACTTTACTTTATTGCAACTTCACAACTTGACGCAATAGCATTACCCTGCGACTGGGAACAACCATTGCAAAAAAGCCGCGATCGCTTAACGATTGCAATGTGCTTTGTGCTTCTCTAGAATTGGTTGTGTAAACAGCTAGTAAATACGGACGTTGAGCATAGGAAACAAAGCCAATATCCCCTCCCACGATTTGCTGTACCTGTTTCGCAATTTCAGGATTATTGAAATAATCAACTAAAACCGCGTAACCTTGACCAAGTTGTTGGGGTTGGTAAGTAACTGGTTGTGGTTTGGATACTGGTGGTTTAGATACTGGTGGTTTGGATGCAACGGGTGCATCGGAAGGTCTAGTTGTAATTAGAGCCGATAGCCCAGCAGAATCACGCACAAACCTTGCCCAGCGATTTGCATCATCAAGCTTCGCAAACCCACCAATGCGCGTTACGGTGTCGTTGAGGTATCGACAAACCGAAGTGCTAGTACTGGAGGGTAAAACACGACGTAACTGATTTTGATTATCGGTCGTAGGACTGATTACTAATAGGAGATATTCGCCGCCGTTTGGAGGTTTACAAGTAGGAATATTCTGTTGAGCTGAGACAGAATTTATACTACCCATCAAAGACGACACAGACGCGATACTCCCAAGAACCGCTTGCACGATTGCAATTGCCAAAACACTTGGTATCTGAAGTCTTCGCACAACAGTTTGATACATAAATTGCTTCTCTAACAAGATTCCACTAAATAGATTTTGTTCCCCAGTTCGGGAGGTGGGGAGGTGGGAAGTCCCTTCTCACCCTTTTCTCCCCTAGTCCCTACCAGCCATTACTCCCTCAGCTACAGCATTCGGGATTGACGCAGAGGGTGCTTGGAATTCTCCGGTAATTACGTATTCCAATCGCAGCTTCAACCAAGTAATAAACTGGGAATTAGTCGAAATAATCGCAGCAGCAGGATGCGGACATTTACTCTTGATGACCTTCATTTCCGGTGCTTCTAAAAATGCAGGTTCCTTTACTAGCCAAAAATCAATCTCTTTTTCTTGCTCGTGATAATAGCGAATCCGTTCTTTGAGAACTTCATCGATGGGTTCTTCTTCGAGTAAAAAGCGTTGGCTTGCTAAAACGTAATAGTATGTTTTCATTGTCATCGTCTCATATGTTATAGATCACTTAATTAATAATTAAAGGGCACAGTGTCACCCACCGTACCCTCAACTTATTAACTCTTTTTAAAGCGCTTCAACAAAGAACTAAAGGGATTGAACGGACAACTGCTTTGAGATTGAGTATCATCTGCGACTTTGCCCCCTGCGGTCAACTTTTTCAGAAACAAGCCACTATCAAAATAGTGTTCCATCGAAATAATCTTCAAATCATCAGTAACACGCGCTACGCTCATGCCGATAATTTCCACTGTCTCCCCCGTAGGTGCAAAGTCTTTATAAGCACCGTTGAAGTGTCCCCAGTGTCGCCATTTGAAAGTGACATTTGGTGGTGCTGAATACACTTCTAATACTTCCCAGGGGAAACCTTGTGTAAAGCAAGTATGGAATAGTTTGTGCGATGTCTCAAATGATTCTTCCGAGGCTTTATAATGGTCAGAATCAGCCATAAACACGTTATAAGTTCCCTTGGCTCCAAGTTCGGCAGCATCAATTTCTCGACCACCGTTACTAGTAACGCGAAACTTATCTTTAACTACTGATAACCACTGTTGAGGATTTGTTTTAAAGGATACCTCCAGTTCAAAGGTTCGCACTAAATTTTGGACGATCGCTTCGAGGGAACCATCAACGTGTTTGCATACACTCTCTTTTGCCAAGTTCTCGTTCGAGCGTGAATAGTCAGGTACTGAACCAGTGCGCCACTCAATATCAGCATTTGCACTGTATGCTGTGACTGTATCGCGGTTTTGTACCCAAAGCGGTAGGTTATTTGTGTCTGTTGCGCTCATAGTAACTTTTGCTTATTTTCTCATTTTTTTGAGATTCCGCAGTAATATTCCCTCTACTGTTAATTGTCATTTGTCATTTGTCAGTAGTTAGTAGTCATTTGTCGTTGGTTAAGCTTTGATTCATAAAACTTTTGGACTTTTACAACTAACAGCTAACAACTGACCATTGACCATTGACCATTGACCATTGACCATTAACCACTAACATTCAAAACAAACCCCGCATTGCTTGTTTCATCTCACGGACGGCTCTTTCCATACCAACTAACGCAGCCCGACTGATGATAGTATGTCCGATATTTAACTCTTCCATACCCGGCAAACAAGCCAGAGGATAAACATTCCAATAGGTCAGCCCATGCCCTGCATTTACCCGCAATCCGGCTTTTATCGCTTGTTCACACCCTTTAGCTAAAAAGGCCAATTCGTGCTGGCGACTAGTTTCGTCTTTAGCATCCGCATACTTGCCGGTGTGCAGTTCAATAAACTGTGCTTGCACCTTGACAGAAGCCTCAATTTGTGCGGGTTCAGCATCGATAAATAAACTAACTGGAATGGCAGCGCTTTGCAATTTATCGACAACTTCTTCAATTCTACCAAGTTGTCCGGCTATATCCAAACCGCCTTCGGTTGTGACTTCTTCGCGGCGTTCGGGTACTAATGTGACATAATCGGGTTTGATATCGAGTGCTAAAGCAACCATTTCTTCGGTTGCTGCCATTTCTAAATTGAAGTGTGTGCGTACCGTTTGCCGCAACAGTCGCACATCTCTATCCTGAATATGCCGTCTATCTTCCCGCAGGTGCGCTGTAATGCCGTCAGCACCTGCCAATTCTGCTAAAACCGCCGCTGCCACAGGGTCGGGTTCTACCGTCCGCCGTGCTTGTCGAATGGTGGCGATGTGGTCGATGTTCACCCCTAATGTAAGCAAAGCGTCATATCTCCTGATCTACAATCCATAGGATTTGTATTTTACCAGAAATTGGGTCAATCAGGGAGTAAGGGAGTCGTAGGATAGGCATCCTGCCTGTCCTACCGATCCTGCCGTTCAGGAACTTCTAAAAATATATTTGAAATTTTAGTTTATTAATAAGTTGCTTCTCCTAAAATAAGCTTTCTTAAAAGCTCATACTTATCTTGAGTCAAACGATAAACCTCGCTTGCTGGCTTACCTATAATATGTCCTTGAATATAGTTAACTCCAAGCTTTTTCAGATGAAATAAACTAATGGGTGTGGTTTCATCAACACCTTCTACAATGACCTTTGACGGATTAAGAGTATTAGCTCCAACTAAGTCATAAACGAAACGAATAATTACATCACAAGGAGGATAATACAAAATATTTCTATCGATTTTCACGTGGGATGGGTTTAGCCCAGCTAAACGAGAAACTGAAGCATAGCCAACACCAAAATCATCAATTGCAAATCTAATATTAAGTTGCTTTACATATTCTTGTAATCTCTCTTTGAAAAATTTTAATGGATTTTCTAAACGCATACCATCGTTATATCGTGGTAATTCTGCTTTTTCTGAAATTTCCAAGACAAGGTTTCTGGCTGTGATTACCTTATCTGCAAGAATCTGACTAACTGTTTCAAAGTAAGCACGTCGCATTAATGACTCTGGATAAACGTTGACTGACAATGGTTTGATATCCGTTGCTCTCTTTCCTATTGCCCTCTTTCTAGCTTCTTGATAGCTGTTGGTTGCAACTTTTAAAAAATACTGGTCAAGTTCTATAGTAAATTGAGGCCCCCACATGTCTGCTGCTTCAAATAAGTCTACAGGTGCGCTTAAAGTATCTGGATCTCTCGCTAGTGCTTCCCAGCTACTTATAAATAAGTCATCTGCATCTAAATGAATAACAGGCTCAAAATAAACAATCATTCGTTGCAGACGCTCGCGGAATAATTGAAATCTTCGTTCGTATAAAAGTGCTGAAACAAATCCAAAGTCTTTTTTTAAATCATCAAGAATAGTAGCTTCAATAATTGCAGGGTTAGGAAATAATCCTTGGCTTGCTTGGTAAAAGCTGGACAAGATTCTACCATACGCATCTCCCAAAATATATGAATCTTGGGGTATGCCACAAACAACTATTACTTCAGCTTCGGGGATACTTTTTAATGGTATTATCGCAAAAGCTTTAGAAATACCCTTTTTATCCTCATGTACTTTATAAGTACCGTGATAAGCAGGATTAAAAATTGATGCTTTTGATAGTGTAGGTAATATATACGTATTAAAAGTATTAAAATAAAAATTATTATCTATTTCATCAGAAAAATTACTTGATGCTTTTACATACCAATTATCTTGTTTATCATTCCCTAAAACAAAAACAAAATCG
>JANNFJ010001278.1:0-20115 GCA_031379725.1 Calothrix sp. OTE_75_metabat_31 | reverse complement strand
AACTTCAGGAGTTTCTGGTGATGTCGGTTGACCCGAAACAGGTGTTGTTGTTTCGATATTCGGTGTTGTCTGGTTTGAAGCTTGCTGTAATGGTACAACTTCTGAAGTTTGAAGTGGTACTGTTTGCTCAAAAACTGATGCGGTTGTTTCTAAATTCGGTGCGATCCCATTATTATTCGGGTTTGAAGCTTGCTGTAATGGTACAACTTCATTTTTATCCTTTTTATTCGTCTTGGAAGATTTAGTAGTTTTTTTCGGTTGAGGCTTAGAATCTGATTTTGGTTTGGATTTTGTTTTTTTCTGAGACTTCGGTTCTTTGTTGGTTTTTTTACCTAGAGGTGTATCTAAATCACTTAAATTATTTGAACTTAATGTATCCGTTAGTTCATTGTTATTAATACTGTTTTGATTCTTTACTAATGATACATCAAAATCATCAGTACGAATATCTTCATTTTGAGAATAGTCAGGTTCTGGAAATAAATCAAAATTTCCGTCAATATCGTTCAAATAATCGAAATTTGCGAACGAATCGGTGTTAAATAATTTATTGTTTTGCCGACGCGGTAATAAAAATTTTGATGTAGTTAACGGTATATGATTAGCAATAGGATAAGCAGAATTACTGAGACGATGATTAGATTCTTGGCTTAAAATTAATTTATTGGGTTGGGATAAAGATTTACCATTACCGAGTCTATTGACTTTGCTTGCCAATGGTTGAATATCCATATAGTTTTATTTTGATATTACTTAGATTCAAAGAATCCTGATTTCATCCGTGTTGATCTATTACCACCACCTTTTTCCTTGCCGAATTGTAACCCTTCATAAGCTAGAGTTAATTCCTCAATTGCTACTGCGTTTCCATCTGCTTGCAATGCAGGCGCTTTCCATGCAATCGGAACAGCACCAATAAGTGTCCAACTCATCATCGTTTCACCAGCTTGATTAAAAACCAGGATATTTACATTGCGTCGAGAAGTTTTTCCCTGTTCGTTAAAAACTTCACTTATCCAGTTCCAAAAACCTGGATGGTCAGTAACACCCCGCTTCAATGTCACGTCATTAAACTCGACTTGTCCCAGATACACCCTTTGTTGGTCGTTAACACCTCCCTCGTGGATAACCTTTTTCTGAATCTGGGCACCTAGCCCCGAACATTCAGTGAAAGACGCAGCAATGGAACTTTCGATCTCGATATAAAACCGATTGGTTGTAACATAATTTAATTCGTGAGTAACGTTGCTATTACTACTACCTGCCATCAGAACCACCTTTTTTGACCGTAGTTACTTACTCTCTCGCGCTGATTGCGAATATCTTCGAGTAATAGTTCATACACTCGTTGAGTGAGTGTAGCTAATAATAGTGAATCTTTTAGATACCTTTCGGCATCTCTAGATACTCGGCTTGGATTAGATATTGCTGAAATACCAACGTATCCCCCTGTACCACCAACGTCTCCAAGGGGCGTATAAAAGACTTCTTTTTTCTCTAAGTCCATAATTGTTATTGTTCGCGTGGAAGCACTAATATTTATAGTTCAAGTGCTATTAAATCTAGGCTAAAGCGACAGCATCAAAATCAAAACTAGCCAAAGGTCGAACTTATAGCGAATCAAAAATTTGCGATGGGCTTTGCCCCGCCTTTAGCGATCGCAATGCACATGAAGATAGTATTTGCTACCCAAAATATTTAATCAACATACGGGAAAGCATTCCTAGAAAGAAGTAGTCCTGTCTTGCTCACGGTGTCTCGTGTCTTATATATTTGTAAGATAGGCGAGACGCCTACCTTACGAGTTTTTTTGATATTTCTCAACCCGCTTTACAGCCGTTTTACACCAAGATAAGGGCGCAATGCCTTGCGCCCCTACACATATACCTCACGTGGTTGGGAACTGCTATAGGTTCCATTCGAGATAATAAAAATTTATATTTAATTTTGCATTACTATTTATCGTAGTTACACCTATTAATTATGTTACTACTACCTTAAAAGTAACTAGACCATCTTGCCCAAGCTGTAAAGAATCACCGTTGAGTATGCGGTAAGTTACACCGGAATTAAGCAGATTACCGTTTAAATAAACACCATTTGTACTGGTATCAACAATCATATAAGCACTTTGCGACCAGTCCCAAAATATACGGGCATGTCGCCGAGAAACAACTCCTTCTTGAGGAATCCCAGTTAGGTCAATTTCTGGTGGAGTTGGCATACTTTGACTTCTACGCCCGATTGAACCACCTTCCCCAGACAAATGAAACTCTCTGCCGGTATAATGGACAAGTTTCAAAACTGGCAGTTTTGGGTTATTTGTATTGTAAACAGGGGGCGCTGGGGGTGAGTATCCTTGTGACTGGTGTTGTGTTGGGTAAGGGGGAGGTTGAGAAACTGGTTGTTCTGGTATCGGTGGTTGAACTGGTTGTGGGTTGGTTGGGTTACTGGGTGTAGCAGGAATTATATTACCTAAAGGAGTCGAACACCAGGGACATACCTTGGCATTATTTGGCAAGGCACGGTTAAAATATTCACAGCTAGGGTTGGGGCATCGGTTTGCAGGCATCATCTATATCATTAGGCACAGGTTGTAAAGGAACAAGTCCTGACTTAGTAAGTAAACACTGACCTTGACGGGTTAGTAGCATATTCGCAAAAGTAGAACCTCCTGGCTGACGATTACTGTCTTTAGGATACACTATATACAATGGATAACTCAAAGGATAATTTGCTGTTGCATCTGGCTGAAATTTTGTGGTATCAAAAACTAGGCGATCGCAGGATTCATCTGAAGGTTGAAGTGGTCGTCTTTTAGTGGGATTTAACAGCGGTTGAATATAACGGTTGTTATTGACTATTTCTAGGGGATAACCCGAACACTGATTCCAAATTTTACTAAAAATACCAAAACTAATAATACCAGTCGGTCCGTTTTTATTTGCATTACTAATCTGTTGTTGGGTCTTATGTGTGTCTTGGGTTTGAGTTTTGGCAATTTTCTCATCAAATAAAGCTATATCCCGTGGATTGTTTTTAAGCACTAGCTTTTTGAATTGGTGTATCGCTTCTAGTTCAGTCGGCACATAAGGTTCAATTTTCAGACTCGGAATATTTTTGTTAATTTCGCGCCAGTTATTAATTTTGCCTGTATAGATGGCACGCAGTTGTTCAAGAGAGATTTTTCCATCCAATGCTTTAAGTAAACTAGAGTCTGTGTGACTTTTTTCGATAAACACCAGTAAACCATCATAAGCAACTTGCTTTGACTGCATATCAGATGTGATATTTTCGAGTACAGTCGTTACTGCAAAGTCTTTTGGAACTTTTGAAGCTTCTTCTACTTGCACTTCTTTTATAGGCTGACTAAATTTTGATATGTCACTAGACTTACTTGGTTTATAGATAAATGTTGCTTTTGCATCTGGGTTTGGATTTTTTAATATGTCGTTTAATTTCATTGTGCTATAAGGTGCCTGTGCCAAAATATAAGTCCAGGTGCCTTTTTCTTCTCCTGTATAAATAAATTCACCTGAAGGGAAGTTACTTAACTCGGAGAAATTAAGTCCTCGCCATTCTGGGTATTGACCTTCGTCTAATTTGGAATGCCAAAAATAATAGCAGGCACCTCCTAACAATAAAAAAGCCAACAATCCCAGCCATAACCAATATTTTTTCAGAAAGCGCTTTTTCTGTTCTTGAGAGTCAGAAGATGGTTGTAAATTATTGCTTTCACCGGGTTTAGGAAGTCTTAGCAAGTCTTGACGCGCAATTTCTGTACTTCCATAAGGAGTATTAAGAGAAAGTAGACGATAGAGAAACTGTTTTAAATCATCATCGTTATTTGGCCATGCTTGATGGTCTTTTGGGTCAAGCTGCGTTTGCCCAACCCACAATTGAAACGCGACCAACCCTAAAGATTCTAAATCCTGCATGTACGTTTTAGCAGCAGGTTGAGGAATGCTAGGGGGAATAAATAGGTTTTCCCAGATAGCGACATCACATAGATATGCTACAAATCGTTCTTTATTTTCAACTTTAATTAGTACGCTATCTAAATTAATATTGCCATGCTCTAAACTTCGCTGTACGTGATTCGAGGGAAAACGCAGCTTTTGGGTGTGCATAAATTCTAGAGTTTGTAGCACCTCACTCAAAAACTCACGGACTTGACTCGGTGTCATTGCCCCATGCTGCTTCAAGTACTGTCGTAGCGTTTGGGATGGTTGTACATCTTTAGTAATTAAATAACAGCGTTCTCCTTTTTCGGGACTAATAGCTTCCCAGGTTTGAATCAAGCGAAAGTTTTGAACTCGACCATCTGCTAAATCTACTCCCCCTGTATGTCTAAAGGTTTGCTTACGTTGGAATGTCTCATCTTGGTTAAAAGTACGAC
This sequence comes from Calothrix sp. OTE_75_metabat_31, assembly GCA_031379725.1. Taxonomy (GTDB): domain Bacteria; phylum Cyanobacteriota; class Cyanobacteriia; order Cyanobacteriales; family Nostocaceae; genus JANNFJ01. Next base: position 15,716 of record JANNFJ010001278.1, on the reverse strand, counting down.
TAGGTAATAAATACTCTTTTATAATTACTGGCTGTTTGTCTTTTAGCTGTATACCCGAATATAAACGTCCAAGCCCTCGTACACCAAGAAACTTTGTCACCTGATAGCTGCCTTTATACCCTTTAATCTCAGTTTCATCTGGTAAAAGTGCCGGAAAACCACACTCAAAACAAAACTTGGCACCCTTTACTTCCTGCAAAGTTTCGATGATGTTCTCGCAATCCAAGGGAGAGTTGTAAGAACAGGGGTACTCTTTGTAAAATAATTCAGTAGGAGACATAATAATCAGTCAGTTAATTAATACTAAGCTTGAACTAGTCCTAATTTGATAGCAGCGACAATTGCCTGAGTCCTACTACTAACTTTCAATTTCTCAAAAATATTGGTCAGATGAGCTTTGACTGTAGCTACAGTCACATACAGATTTTTGGCGATTTCGTCGTTTGAAGCACCTTGAGTCAATAGTTGTAAAACTTCTTGTTCTCTTTCGGTTAGGTGTAACTGCGAAGCCATTTTATAAACAGAACTTGCATTTTCTTGAAAACAGCGGAAAAAACCACTTGCTGCTTCTGGTGGCAAATAAACTTCTGACTTAAGCACTGTATTAATAGCATCACAAAGCTGATTTGCCACACGACTTTTAAAAACATAGCCAGCAGCACCTTTTTGCATAGCTTGAAAAATCCACTTATCTTCTTGGTGGGCAGATAGAACCAAAACCTGACCAGAGTAAGAAATATCTTTCAACCGTTCCATAGCTGTCATTCCATCACTGTTAACCAATTCCAAATCGAGCAAAATTAGATCGGGACTCTTTTGAATCGCTAATTTTACAACTTGCTCAACACAATCTGCTTCACCTATAACATTTAGAGGTAATGAATTACTAGTACTATAAAAATTCAAGAGAGTTCGTAATCCTTGACGAAAACGCTCTTCATCATCAACTAGTAAAATCGAAATTTGTTTGTTCATAATGTTTTCTATAAAGGTAAAGGTCTAAAAAAAATCTGGTTTCTCGGTACAAAGCTGTGTCTATAATTTACACTTCTAAGGTGAGTAAGGATGACAACCCCACAAGACTTGAATGTGAGCATTATATAGATGCGTAGGGTGCGTTAGCTAACGCACCAATTCCTCGGAACGGTGTGTTACGAGAAGCGCTAACGCACCCTACACTTAGATTTTTCATAAATCAAACCGGATTCCTATATAACGTGAGCAAGGATGCTCATCCCACAAGACTTTAACGTGAGCATTCTAAACAGTCTAAGATTTCTTTTTAGTAGGTAAAATCAAAGAAAACTGTGCCCCTCCTCCTGGTAAATTATGTGCCCAAAGATTTCCACAATGGTCTAACACAATTTTTTTAGCTATAGTTAGACCCAATCCTGTACCACCAGGGCGCAGCGAATAAAATGGATTGAAAATTTTTTGCATATCTAAGGGTGAAATTCCTTGCCCTTGGTCTGAAATTTTAATTAATATTTCTTCGTGAAAAACCTGCCAGCTAAAAGTGATGGTGCCGCAATTAGGGCTAAAGTGAATTGCATTACTAAGTAAATTATCAAAAACTTGCTTGATCTGTAACCTATCTAAAGGTAATGTAGCAGATGTATCCGGAATGTTGACTTTTAATTGTTTTTGATTAATTAACGGTTGAAAATATTTTATACTTTCGTCTACTAAACTTCTGAGGTCTTGAAGAATTATTTTTAAATTAGACTCTTGACCGCAGGAAATTATATCGGTTAGATTGGTATCTAAATCATTCACGCTCTCGCAAATGACTGCTGCTTGCTCTTGCCAAGAATTATCCTGTAGACCCAAAAATAAATTGTGTGCGTAAAGTTTTACTAAAGCGATATTATTCCGCAATTGATGACCGACTTTGTGAAGTACCTGTTCTAATATCTCAGTTTTAGACTTTTGTTGTAAATTATCTAAGCATGTATCTATGTATTTACTTAGGATTTGGGATGCATTTTTAACGTAGTACTGTGATTTCTGCGAAAGAGGTGTGTGAGTGATTATTTGAATATATTCAGGCTTTTGATTTCTATAGCCGATAGGACAGATGTAAGAAAAAGATTCTGGAAACTGCGTAAGTTGAAATTCATGTACATTCCAAACATGGGGAAAATCTGTTAACCAAGCCTCCGACCGTAAATATGCTATTTCTCGTTGAGAAAAGCGAGGTTGTTCTTCTGCATATCGAATTGTTTCTTGAAGTGTTTTTAGTACATGATTGTAGGAAACTATACGTACAAAGTAAATGGGAGAATGAAAGGTAAGTTGTTCTGCTTGTAACCCAATAAAAGTTTCTGTAACAAGCGAGTATGAATCATCGCGGTTACTTTTTTGTTTTTCGAGAGAGAAGCTGACAGTCATTGCTTTACTCACTTTTACATTTAGATATTGTCCCGTTACTTCTATCTAGTAGAGACATAGGTCTGCTTATGCAGTAAGGAGTAGTATTGTTAATATCTCTTCATGTTTCTTAATATTTTGTCATGATTTTAGAGTTTGGATAAAATCTCGACAAAAGTCTAATTACTACAAGAGTTTACATTCATATAACCTAGAGATATCAAAAGAAGCGTTAGTAGCAAGATGGACATCATGCTTACATGATTATTTTTATTCTTCAAACCCTAGCAGAAATTCTGGCTGGAGGAACATCGCTTTCTAGTACGGAGCAAATTGAGTTTAGTCATCCGAGTAATCGTAAAGAAGAAGGTGGAGGGCCGATTTTCAACTTGTATGTTTATGACATTCGTGAGAGTAAGCAAATCCAACATTCGGGAAGGCAAGTTGAACGCAAGCTGACACAAGCTTTGCAACCTGCTTCTGTGAATTGGTCTCCGACCTGGTTTGATGTTTCTATGCTACTAACGGCTTGGGATCGGACGGCTTTAGGTGAGCATTACCTGCTTTCCCAAGCTTTAGGGGTACTGCTGCGCCACCGTGCCCTTAAAGAAGAGTTTCTGGTTCCCGAATTGCGCGGTTATGGAAATTTGAATATGACAGTTGGTGTAGAACCGCAAATTGAAGCTGGGTCTTTGTGGAGTGCGCTAACTATGGCTTTACGTCCAGCTTTGTATCTGATGCTGACAGTTCCTGTAGAACCGCAAGTATCCCCGGTATCTTTAGTTTGGCAACGGACTATCAAACTCCAGAGTAATTTTCAACCTGAACTTGAACTTGAAAATGGAACTGTTCATAGAAATGGAAATGCAAGTATTGAAACTTTCAACAAACGGGTAGTAGTCGCAGGAATAGTCAAAAACGCTGTTACCAATTTACCGATGAAGGAAGCAAAAGTTGAGGTAATCGGAGCAAAAAAATCAACTACTACCAATAAAGAGGGGTTGTTCTACTTTGAAGACCTTCGTAATGGTAGCTACGTATTACAAATCAACAGTCTGGGATATTTGCCCTGTCAAGTTAATGCGTTAGTAGATGGTTCATGTACCTTTAGAGAAATCTCGTTAAATCCCGTTTAGAGACGCGATATATCGCGTCTTTCACAAATGGGTGATTAAATTTTTACATTGGAGATGTTTTTATGGCAAGACTCGATTATTTTGCTCCTGGTGTCTATATCGAAGAAATAGACCGAGGTAGTCGTCCAATTGAAGGTGTTAGTACGGCGATCGCTGGATTTGTGGGCTTTACTGAGGATGTGCGGGGTGGGGCTGAATTGTTCAAGCCGATGCTTGTTACTAACTGGACACAGTTTTTAAACTATTTTTCCCGCCCCAACTCGGATGGCTATACTGATTTCAATGCCTATTTACCTTTTGCGGTTTATGGCTACTTCATGAATGGTGGTGGTCGCTGCTGGATTACTAGTGTTGGTACTTCGTTACCTGGTGCCCCCAAACCACCAGATCCACAACCATCTTCAGTTCGGATTACTGGTCGAGGCAATCGTCCGTCCCTACGCGTTAGTATGCGCCCGGAACAACTTTCGGCAGGTACTATTACAATCTTGATTAGCGATAGTGGACCTCGTGCGTTGCCAGAAGGAACAGAAGGGTCTGTGCCACCAAACACAGGTGAATACTTCAAGGTGCAAATTCGTCGAGGAGATGAAACTCTCGAAGAATATGACAACTTGACTATGAACCGTGAAGGCAATGCTCAATTTGCAACTTATGCGGTTGCGGCATTGCGAAATTCAATGTTTATAACTATTGAAGACATTTCTCAAAATGGACAACCTTTAGCACGTCGTCCAGGGAATGGTCAATACGAACTTGCAGCACCAATACTTACCACCGCACCCGATACGTTTTCCAGTGATATCGAGGGTGTACGCGATGACCGGACAGGGATGCGCGGACTATTTGAAATCGATGAAATTACAATGATTGCTTGTCCTGACTTGATGCGTGCGTATCAATCAGAATTGATGAACTTAGACCAAGTTCACGGCATCATGGAATTGATGATTAGCATGTGTGAAGGTTCTAACAATGGGGATATTCCCAACCCACCCAACCGCATGGTAGTTCTTGATTCTCCTCCTGATTGTCCCAAACCGCAGCAGGTTGTAGAATGGTTGAACCGATTTAATCGCCGTTCCATGTTCGGTGCGCTTTATTATCCTTGGATTAAAGTTGCAAACCCACGCGATCGCGGCAACCCCATCAGCGTTCCTCCTTGCGGTCATGTTATGGGTGTTTGGGGTCGTACCGATGAAACTCGCGGAGTTTACAAGGCACCTGCTAACGAAGTACCTAGAGGCGTAATCGGTTTAGATTACGACACCAATTTCCGCGAGCAAGAACTTTTAAACCCACTGGGTATAAATTGTATCCGTCGATTTCCGAATCGAGGCATTCGGATTTGGGGTGCCCGTACACTTGTTGAACCCGATAAAACCGAATGGAGGTATATCAGCGTTCGGAGATTGATTAGCTACATTGAAAAATCTTTAGAACTAGGTACTCAATGGGTAGTATTCGAGCCAAACGACGAAGATTTGTGGGCACGGGTACGACGAACTGTCAGTAATTTCCTAGAAAGAATCTGGCGTGAAGGAGCATTATTTGGTGCATCACCCGAACAAGCATTCTACGTTAAATGCGACGCAGAAATAAACCCACCAGACACCAGAATTTTAGGTCGTTTATACATCGAAGTCGGTGTATGTCCCGTTAGACCAGCAGAATTCGTCATCCTCCGTATCAGTCAATGGAACGGAATTGAAGACGACGAACAAAAGTAGAGACGCTATCCATTTGTGTCTCTACCAAAATTGCGTTTCGACGAATGATTCATTTGAACAAATAATTAATTACGTAGGAGCTAGAACAGTATGCCTGGAGAAATGCTTACTGCTTGTAAATTTTACTTTGAAGCAGACGGAATAACAGATAAATTTATCAAAGAAATAAGCGGCTTAGGTATAGAAAATACCCCTGCTCAAGAAGTTCACGGCTCATCAAGACAAGGAAAGATTTTCCGGCAAGCAACACCTACTGTCGTCAAATTTACTAATGTAACAATAAAAGTTATAGCTACTGATGATAAAGACCTTTATCAGTGGTATCAAAAGTGTAACGAAGATATGGGAGATCCTAGACAGTGGCAGCAAAATCGTAAGGGTGCTTCAGTAGTTGCTTACGATCAACAAGGTACTGAAAAAGCTCGCTGGGTAATTAAAAGCTGCTACCCATGTAAATACACAGGACCAACTTTAACTGCATCTGGTGGGGATATGGCAAATGAAACAGTTGAACTAGTTCACGAAGGCATTAAACGTGAAATGTAAGAAACAAGGGTAAAGGGGGAAAAGTAAACAGTGGTACAAGCATCTGGACAAAATTCTGAGATTCTTACGGCACATCGTTTCTATTTAGGACTAGCGCTAGACGGGCAAAAAGAGTCTGATGCTTACTTTCTAGAGTGTCAAGGTTTTACAAGAACACAAGATGTAATTGAAATTTGTGAAGTTACTTCCCAAAGTTCAGGAAGCGGACAATCTAAAGGTTTAGCAGTTAGAACCAAAATACCAGGCAATGTCAAGAGTGGCAATATTACTCTTCGTAGAGGTATGACCAACTCAGTCGATTTTTGGAACTGGTTTGACAAAGTTCAAAAAGGTGGGTGGGCAAAGCAGCGAAAAATGGTTTCTTTGTCGATTTACAATCAAGCAAGTGTTGAAGTTGCCAGATTTGAATTGGAAGGTGCTTGGCCCACTCGTTACAAAATTGCCGATGTTAATGCACGTAGCACAGAAATAGAAATCGAGGAAGTCGAAATGGCTTTTGAGGAATTTAAACGGGTGAAATAATTGGAGGTTGAATGCAGACTATGTTTGCTACAGAGTTTGAGATTACATTGCCGAAAGGGTACATAGACTCCGACGGCAACCTCCATCGTAAAGGAACGATGCGGTTATCAACAGCGATAGACGAAATTTCTCCTTTACGTGACCCCCGTGTTAAAGCTAATCCAGCTTATGCCACGATTATTATTCTGGCGCGTGTAATTACTTGTTTAGGTGCTTTATCTGAAGTTACTCCGGCAATTGTAGAGAACTTTTTTAGCGAGGATTTAAATTACCTGCAAGATTTTTACCGTCAAATCAACGGTTTGGAAGGTGTAAGTCCCCCTGTTTCTGATTCCTCAGATTCCCGAATTCTTGAAGAAGTCGGGAATTTGAAAACTTCACAAAATTAAGAAATTAGACGCGATGTATCGCGTCTCTACATTCCAACACAATTAAGAAATTAGACGCGATGTATCGCGTCTCTACATTATTATTGTTTATGCGTCGTAAGGAACTTTGTACCCAATTCAATTTTACGCTTCCTAGAGGATTAATCGATTCCCAAGACCGGGTACATCGTCATGGTGTAATGCGTTTAGCGACTGCCAAAGATGAACTTTGGGTGCAGCAAGAACGTAAAGTTCAGGAAAATCCAGCTTACGGCGCTTTAATTATGCTTTCTTGCGTCATTTCGCGCTTAGGCAGTTTAAACTCTGTAACTCCCGAACAACTCGAAGACTTAGTACTGCGTGATATTGCTTACCTTAGAGAATTTTACAATCGAATCAATCAGCAATCTAATACAGATATTCCAGCGCATTGCCCGCAATGCGATACGCAATTTAACGTGAGGTTAGAGTTAGCGGGGGAGTCATGAGCTACCCCTCAGAAACTTTATACGAGGAGGTAGCTTTTATTGCTTACCATTTTCACTGGTCACAAGACGATATTTTAAACCTAGAACATATTACTCGTCAGCGATGGGTAACGGAAATAAATAAAATTAACCAGAAAATTAACTAGAACATCAATATGAAAGTAAAAGTTTCTACATCTCCAACACAAAATGAAAACCAATTAGAGGAAGTTGATCTGACTCAGACAACCAGACGAGGAAACGAATGTTTAATTGGTCGTTCCCCAGATTCTGATTTAGTTCTCGATAGCGATGATGTTAGTCGATTACACGGTAAATTTTTCGCTCAAGCCGGAAATTATTATTTTTGCGACGTTGGTAGTCGAAATGGGTCTACAGTCAACGGCAAATTGGCTGAGAAAGAACACTCATACATGCTTAAAAATGGCGATATTATTCGCATTGGTGATTTTGTACTGATGCTAGAAGATGAGATGCTCGATACCCAGCAAGAGGAAACAGTTGTTAGAATCATTAATCCTTCGATATTTTCTAACCGCCGCCAGCAAAATCCCAGTGCTGCACCCCAGGAATTACAACTTAATAATAACGAATTAGTTGCACCTACTCCTGTTGCCCAGGAAGTTAGTCCTTATCAGGAAGAAACCGAAAAGCAAGAAATTGTCAATACCTCCCAAGAAGTAGAAGAAAACTTTGAACCAACCTTTATTCAGCCAGATGATATTGCGACAGGCGATCGCGCTACCGAGTCTACACACGAAGTTGTAGAAGACGATATAAGTGGCACGCAACATCAAACCGAGAATGTTGCTGAGTCAGAAAATAATCAGGTGTCTGATACTGGCGAATATACAATAGTTCAAGTTAGCGATGTTGACGATAACATTCCGAGCAACTTTGTTGCTGAGTCAGAAAATAATCAAGAACCTGATACTGGCGAATATACAATAGTTCAAGTTAGCGATGTTGAGGATAACATTGCAAGTAACGTTGTTGATGAAACTGAGAATAATCAAGCACCTGATACTGCCGAATATACAATAGTTCAAGTCAGCGATGTTGACGATAACATTCCAAGCAACGTTGTTGATGAAACCGAGAATATTGCTGAGGCAGAAGATAATCAAGAACCTGATATTGCCGAATATACAGTAGTTCAAGTCAGCGATATCAGCGAAGATAGTGACATCGCTGATAGTGCAGAACATCATGAAGAAAGCAAAATTACAGAAGCAACAAACAGTGACAGTGAAAATGTTGACTTTGATACACCATCTCAACAAGCAGAGGAAGAATTAGTGTCTGAAGCTTCTATTTCAACCCCTGAACTACACAGTGAAGAGGTAATTGCGACAAGTCAAGAAACCGAATTTGAAGAAGAAATAGAAGAACCATCAATACAAATTGCTAAAGTTCTTGAAGAAAAGCAGATAGTAATTGTCGGTCACGATAGCAAAAAATATGAACTTATCCAATTAGTATCCGAACACGAAGAATTTTTATCGTACTGCCTAACGAGAACATGGCAAACTTTCAGCGATGATTTGTACAAACAAACAGGTTTAAGTGTTACCCAAGAAATCCCTCCAGCAAATTCGGGAGGGTATCAAGCAATTAACTCATTAGTTAACTCTGGAGAAATTATAGCAGTGATTTTTCTGCGAGACTTAATGATGGCACCTCAACCTGGTCAAGCAAGTGAAGAAGCACTATTGAGGATATGTAATATCAATAATGTTTTACTTGCAACCAATGTACCAACTGCGAAAGCTATTCTTTATTATCTCAAAAACTTGAAAGATTAGCCTAGCAAAGATTCCCGACACGACAAGGGGCACGATATGACGGGCACGATACAAGGGGCACGATATATCGTGCCCCTACGGTATAGGCGTAAATGAGGGGTCTAATTCTTTATTGACTAGCAGTATCTTTTATGAAGTTGGGAATCTAAATATCGAATATCAATAGAATTGTAATAAAAATGAGCAATAGTAGTGACAATCTTATAGGTGCTAGTCTTTCAACGCAAAGCTTAACTTATCGACCAAATCAAGGTGAGGTTTCTTTTGAAGTCACTGTTAATAATGACAGCGATCGCTTTGCCAATTTTCAATTAGAGATTATCGCTGCTGGGGAAATCCGCAATCCCAATTACCGATGGTATCGTCTCGAACCAGAAGTTGCTGCGGCTCAACCTCATGGTAGCAGCACTAAGTTCCAGGTGTTTATTTTTGATACACCAATTCCTGGTTTCGTTGGTACAGTTAACCTGTCTGTAAAAATATTTTCTCCTCAGTTAGCACGAGAGCGTAGACTCGTATTGCGTTTGCAAATTGAGCGAGATAATAAGCCAATCCTGATTAGCGTCGAATTACCGATACGTACTTTTCAAGTATATCCTGGCAACGCTATAGATGTACCTGTAAGAGTTAGAAATCAGGGACAAGTCACTACTAATGTGCTGTTGCGTTTTATAGGTATCGATGCTTCTTGGATAACTAACAGTGCAGAACGCAGGTTGACCTTAAATGCTGCTAGTCAAACAGAAGTCAGTTTTAGATGTGAACTACCTTCTGTAGTTCAAGCACCTAGTTTAAATTATATTTTTACTGTTGAAGCTACGAGCAATAATAGTTACCCAGCTAATGCAGAAGGTAACTTGGAAGTATTGGCTGTTGGTCATGTTAATTTTAGCACGCCACAAAATAAGCAAAGAATTCCTTCTCGGCGGACGTGGTTGCCGGATTGGAAATCGAATAGTGCTTCCTATGAATTGCTATTTAAAAATGTCAGCAATCTACATCAAGAAATTAATGTGCAAATTCAAGGTAGAGATTGGCGAAAATGCACATTTAAGAAGTTTCCCGAAATCGCAAATTTAAATTTAGGAGAAACAGTAAAAGTTATTTTAGATGTTAAAACAAAACGTCCTTGGGTCGGAATTGGAAAAACTATATTTCTAGAAGCAAAAGCAGAACTATCTGACCAAAGATTGGGAAGTACAGACCCAGCCACTCAAAGTTTAGAATTAGAAATTTTACCAATTATACCTCTGTGGTTGCAGGTAGCAATACTAGCATTGCTGGCTGCATTACTAGCATTACTATCTAGACAAGAAGGAATTGCTCATACAGCTTCCGTCAATTCAGTTCGCGTTATTGGTAGTGGTACTGGATCATCTGTTGTTAGTGCTTCCGATGATTGTACATTGAGGTCTTGGACAATCAGACCAAATTTTTTAGAAACAAATGAAAATGTAACACTAAAATCAAAATTCAATGAAAAAAAACAATGCAATCAACCTCGAAGCCCTAGAGGAGTATTAGCATTTGCCAACGATCCGATTAAAGTTGTAAGGTTCGACCCAGCTGATAATACCAATGTTGCAATTGGTCTAGAAAATGGAATAATTGAGTTAAGAAAAGCAGATACTGGTAAAATAATTAACACACTCCAAGACTCTTCAGAAGAGGGAGATAAACTATTTGATTTAGCATTTACCAAAAACTCGCTTAATTTATTCAGTGGTTCGGGCAAAGGCAAAGTCAGAGTATGGTCGAGGGAATCTCCTAATAAAGATTTTCCCAAAAAATCAGTATTTATTGAAGAATTAGAAAAAATCCAACCAGATGTAACACGTTTTCCAATCAGAGCATTAGCTTTGAGTCCTGATAATGAAATGCTTGTTGCTTCAGGCGAGTTTAATCGTTTTTTAATATTGGTTCGAGATCCAAATCAACCTAACAGCCCATTCACAAGTATATCAGTAGAAAGACTGGAACAAATAGATGGAAGAGGTGGAATAACAAACTCTGTTTTTTCGTTAGCTTTTATTCCTGACTCGCCAGAAAAAATTCTGGCAACATCCGACTCAGAAGGATGGATTGCAATTTGGGATTTAAAACAATGTAACCCACGTAAACCAGAAGTTAAACCAACGGCAAGTAAAAATCAACAGCAAATCAATGACTCTCATTGTAAACTCTTAGACCGCTGGCAAGATGATTCCAAAAATCCGATCCGAACTTTAGGATTTAGTCAAGATGGTAAGTTTCTAGTTAGTGGTGGAGATGACGGACGAGTTGTTGTATGGCATTTAACTGATGGTCATCAACTCGATAAAACAAAATCACCAAAAGGTATACCTATTTTTCCAATTTTTCCAAAAGATATAAATATTTTCATTTCCCAAATTTTCCAAGGTCCTAAAAAAATTAGAAGCATTGACGTGAAAAGTAGTCAAGAAATTGTGATTAGTGGCAGTGAAGATTTTCAAGTCAGACTGCACCGGATTCAAATTAAATAGAGGTACAGCCTAATTTAGGAGTCAAGCGTCTCTACAAAAAATTTTAGGTGACGAATTAGTATTTTCTAGTAAGCACTTTAATAATATGCCAAACCCACTATCAGTTATTATTAATCCGCCTGGAATTCAATATGGAATGCCAGGAGATATTGTATCACTTTATGCTGTCGTGATTAATGAGGGCGACCAAAGCGCTGTTATCGACTTATTTTTTACTTTTGATGAGACATTTCAAAAAATCAGTGGTTGGTCGGCTTCTCCAAGAGCTAGTTTAGCAGTAGCACCGAAAGAAAGTAGCGACGAAGTTACGTTTGATTTTGAAATTCCAGTTGATGCTTTAGCGGGTACTTATGATTATACTTTTGTCGTCGATTCTCCAGAACATTATCCACAAGAGACTCCGATAAACTTTCCTGGGCAACTCAAAGTTTTGCTCAAAGAACAAACTATTATCCGCGCTTTTGACCCAACTTTTTCAGTTATTCCTGCCACAAATCCCAATAAATTTATAACTTACAGACTCGATCAACCTTTACAAGTGGCGATCAAAGTCGAAAATCGCTCGAACCGTGTAGACAGGTTCCGCTTAACCTGTCCAGATTTAAATGATGAATGGTTTAAAATATCTTACCCTGCCACTGGGTTGGAAGGAGTAGGGCTATTGGATGTTAGCGCGTTGGAACTCAACCCTAATTCTGAAGGTGAAATATCTTTAGAATTTCATCCTCCGATTGGTACTCTCGCTGGTAGTTATTCTCCAACGATTCGCTTGCTATCAGAAAATAATCCCGACTTAAGACTACTGGATTTGATCTACATTGATATACCGCCGAATTATCAGTTAGGAATCGAACTTAATACCATTTTAGGAAAAGTTAGTCAGAAATATGGTGCATATGAATTAGTACTTAATAATCAAGGCAATTTGATACGGGAACTGTTTTTCAATGCGAAAACAAGGGATGAGTATGAGATTTGCAGCTACAGATTCAATCATACTGAGTTAAAATTATTACCTAATATAACTGAAAAAATAAGTCTCTTAGTTAAACCAAGTCGTTGGTGGCACCGACCATTTTTTGGTCAACCTTTACCGCTCAATTTTGAAGTTAATATTACAGATAAGCAAAGCTATCCTTTGGCTAACGCATCCCCTCAAGGCACTTTATTATGGAAGGCGCGTCCTTTGTGGCAACTTTTACTGTTAATTTTACTAGGCTTGGGGTTATTTGCAGGTGTCGCATATATGATTTGGAAACTTTTACACCCCGATCCCTTAAGAATTGAATTTAGTGCCGATGAGCCAACAATAACTGAAGGAAATTACGTTAGATTTAACTGGACAATCGATAATTATAACATATTAAAAAGTCTAGTAGTGGTAACTAAGCAACCACCAAGTAATGAGCCTATATTGAATTATGATGATAAAAATAGTATTAATAATAATTTAATTAATAGAACTCCGAATAATCCTAGTCCCCCTTGTCGCGTAACTCAAGGACAATTAATATGTCGTGGCGTTTCTGCTAAAATTGACAAAGCAGATAAATACGTTTTTGAACTCAAAACTTCTTATCTACAAAATTCATCATTTTTTAATCGCAAAGTTCAACCCGATCCCAAAACCGTTGAAGTGGAAGTTAAACAAAAACAAATAGCAGAAGTCGTAGAATTAAAAACAGATAAACGACAATATCAAAAAGGTGACAAAGTAAAACTGAGGTGGAAAATTACACATCCAGAGTCAGTTTATAAAATTACAATTAATCTTAAAACTGCTGACAATTTAGAAGCAATTACGCCTGTAATTTTGAAAGATACAAAAGTTAATAATATTAACGACCGTAAAATCACGGATACTTGTACACGAAATTCTCCAGATATACAATTCTTCAAATGCAGTATTGATATTCCAGTCAATAAAGTTGGAGTTTTTAGCCCCGAAATAGTGGTTGAGACTTTCAAGGTATTCGACAGAAATAGTACTAAACAAGCTGACAGTAAGATTGAAATATTAGCAAAACCTTTCAAAATTGTCTTTTTCACAATAAATGGTAAAAATAGCGCCGATAATGCAAATATAGTTTTGAATGAAGGAGAGAATGTTGCTTTAAGCTGGAACGTAGAGGGAGAGAATATTCAAGTTAAACTCGATCCCTATGGAAATGTGAAACCTATTCAAACAAAGTCATTTCCTAGTATCAGTAACTTTCCACCAAGAGTTGCGCTTCAAGTAACTGACGCATCTGGGAAACAGGAAGAAAGAGCATTTTTCATCACCTTTAAACCGAAACCCACTCCAACACCTAACTTAGTTACACCTGCTCCTTTGCCTACACAAAATATCTTTAGACCTTTTCCTGCTCCACGTCCAAAACCACTATAGACTTATTTGGTGTGAATTGATGCGCGAGATGGATACAGAAGATTAAAATATAGTTTAACCTTTTCCCCTTCCCCATTTCCCCCCTCAACTACATGACCATCGAAGTAGACTATCGCTTCCCCCCTGGCATTAATGCCGAAAAACAAGCTCAAATTATTGCGGTCGGGCAAACTGCCGGAACTTGGGACGCACGATTTGCTAACCGTGAGGCAAGTTTAAAAACCCATCTTGGAGAAGTAATTTCGGTTGTCAGCGATTCACTCGGATATAATATTGCGACAATTGGCTTCCCGGAAAAAAATGTCGAAAATGATATTCCCAGCTTGCTAACAATGATATTTGGGAAATATTCAATGGCAGGTGCAGCGAAAGTTGTGGGATTGCGGTTGCCAGAAAATTACGGGTTGCATCCTGAGTTTGGAATTACAGGTATTCGCAGCCGACTGGGTATATTCAACCGTCCGCTAATTATGGCAATCTTTAAACCCGCTTTGGGGCTTTCGGCTGCCGACCATGCGGTAATATTCAAAGAAGTGGCCCAAGCCGGACTCGATATTATCAAAGACGATGAGATTTTGGGTGATATTGAATCAGCCCCAACATTCGACCGTTTGCAAGCTTGCCGTCAAGTTATTGATACAGTCAAGCAAGAAACAGGACGCACTGTTTTATACGCTGTTAACGTCACCGGAAACGCAGCCAAATTACTACAACGTGCCCGCGATCTAGTCAATGCAGGTGCAAATGCTTTACTGCTAAATGTCTTTTCCTACGGCTTTTCAGTCCTCGAAGCCCTTGCCGCAGACCCAGAGGTAAATGTGCCGATTTTTACCCATCCTGCGGGTGCGGGTGCTATCTCTGCTGCCCCCGACTATGGTATTGCTTACTCGATTACACTGGGAACCCTAATGGCTCATGCGGGTGCCGATGCGGTACTTTACCCAGCGCATTATGGTAGTTTACCATTTGACCCTAATGAAGAAGCAAAAATACGGGATACTTTGCGATCGCGCAATGTCATGCCAGTTCCTTCAGCAGGTATACATCCGGGTGTGGTTCCCAAAGCCTTAGCTGACTACGGGCAAGATGTTATTCTTAATGCTGGTACTGGAATTATGGATCATCCCGATGGTGCTGACTCTGGAGTTAAGGCATTTTTTGAAGCATTGGAACGTGTCGAGAAGGGTGAATCTTTCGACTTAGAAACCTTAACACCCAGCCCACTCCGTAGCGCGATTCAAAAATGGGGGGCAATTAATTATTAATAACTTACTTTCTACATATAACGTTTCTCAGCCCACTGAGGTACAGCAATTTTACACTCTTGTTAAGGGCGCAATGCCTTGCGCCCCTACATATCTACACCTGGTTAGGAACTGCTGTAAACCTATCTTAGGATAGATGACTGGGTGGGAGTAGACATAAAATTGCAATATGTTTACTTCGGTAAGATTATAAATCACTGCTTAAGTTAGATTTTATTGCAAAGGAATTTAATTATTCTTGACTTAAGTAGCAACTAAAGATAATAATTTGTTGTTGACTATTATATTAATTTTTCTGGAGATTAAATAATGCAAAAATCAGGCGACCAAAAACAATATTTCTTGCGATATCTTTCCACCGCACCAGTACTTGCCGTCATCGCAACAGTCGTCGCATTCACAACTTGGGCAATGTTTAACTTTTTCTTCCCCGACCTTCTTTTCCATCCAATGCCATAAATTCTGGGAAATTATTTCGATTTCAAGTTTTACTTTAGAAATTTTGTTGCCATTTAGATGTAGGAATGCAGTATGTGTTTCTACATATTTTTTTTGAAATGTCAAGTCCAGAGGGTTAGAATCCGGATCGACAC